>JAYTGR010000569.1:0-11825 GCA_043733205.1 Chthonomonadaceae bacterium | reverse complement strand
GTAAACCGAGTCTACCTCTCCAGTGCAGCGGCAGCGGCAGGCTTTCAGCCCGGCGACCGTATCACTCTCCTGGATGACCGCTGGACCGACACGGTCAGCGATCTCTTCGAAGCCGCCGCTCTCACCGTCCCCAATCAGCCGGCCATCGTCAAGGTTGTCCGGGGCGATAAAGAGATCCTCCTGACCGTCCGCCCCATACCGGGAATTTAACCTGAAGGTGCTGTATAATAGCGTAAGACAAGTTCCTGTAAGGAGGAGTAAAGACACGATGAGTACGAAGACTTTAGATGCGCCGGATATTGGGGTGATCGAGCTGCCGGAGACGGCGGAGCCGCCGACGGATGAAGATGTAGATCACACACCGGGCGATGCAGGCAATGATTTCGGACGCTGTCCGGTCTGCGACAAGCCTCTGCGCCCGCACGACCCGAACACCGGGCAGCCGCGCACTCCGCCAGCTGGCAAAGGGTTCGCCAGCCGCGCGAAATGCACCGGATGCGGCACCATTCTCTATTATAAGGGCGGCAAAGAGTGGGGTATCCTGCTCGACAGCGACCTGAGTGACGAGGATCGCGCGCTCGACAATCTGCGCTGGTAGTTTCTGGCAGCGCATCGAGTTTGGGACAGCAAAGAACAGCCGGAACGCCAGAGGACCGGCCATGTAACGCGGAGGTTTCATACGACGCAGAATCTTGTGTTTTCTTGCTGTCGGTCTGCTGCTGGGAGTGTTTGGCGCTGCTGCCGCCCGGTTTCCGATCCTGCAGATGGGCCGACAGACGGACGGCGGCTTTGTGGTTTCGACCGGTCGTCGTATCGCACCGGGCACGATCGCGTTCAGCGGCCGGCCGGTCGACATCGCCCTCCATCCCACGGGGGAGTTCTTCGCGGTTCTGAACCAGAGCAGTGTCTTCCTGGCTCTTTCGGCGGACGGCGGCACGGCCTATGTGGTCAACACGAAGGGCAACGGCTCGGTACGCAATACGGTGCTCGGCAGACCAGGGAACGCCCACGATTTCCAAGGGACAGTGTCGGTGATCGACCTCAAGGCGGATCTTAAGGCGGCAACCGCGCGCGTTGCGGCCGATAACGACTGGAACCGCAGCCGCGCCGATCTCGCGCCGTCTACAAAGGCGCGATCAAACATGTCCTCTACATCATCAAAGAGAACCGCACCTACGACGAGGTGTTCGGAGACATGCCGCAGGGCAACGGCGACCCGAAACTGTGCGACCTCGGCGAGACCATCACGCCCAACGTCCACGCGCTGGCCCGCCAGTTCACCCTCTTCGACAACGGCTATGTGGCCGGGACCAACAGTGCGGACGGTCATGCCTGGAGCACCCAGGCCCTCGCAGACGACTATCTCGAACATTTCTACACCGGCTACCGCACCTATCCCGACGACGGCGACTGCGCGATGACGATCTCGCCCGCAGGCGGGCTCTGGGACGCGGCGCTGAAAAAGGGCAGTTCGCTGCGGATCTATGGGGAGTTCTGCGACGACGAACTCGCGGTCTTCACGCCAGCCGTTAAGAGCTGGAAAGAGGTCTGGGACGATCGTGTCAGCGGCAGGCGGCGGATCGGAAAGAGCGTCGGAACGCGCATCGCGGAGCTGCGCCCCTATATCCATCCGAACTATGTCTACTGGCCGCTGCTGCAGAGCGATCAGGAGCGCGCCGACCTCTTCACCGGCGAGTATGGGCGGATGAGCCGGGAGAACCGCGTTCCCAATCTGATGATCCTGAGTCTGCCCTCCGACCATACCGAAGGCCGCAACCCCCACTATCCGAAGCCGCAGTGCATGGTCGCAGACAACGATCTGGCGCTCGGGCGCATCGTGGAGGCGGTCTCGAAAAGCAAGGAGTGGAAGGAGACCTGCATCTTCGTCATCGAGGACCGGAATGTGTCAAGTGCCTGAGAAAAAGGTGATTGCGATTTAGTGTAGAAGCCACTCTCTTTTTCTTGGTGTCGATCGAGAGCACCGGCTGCTCCTCCTGCAGAAACTCCAGACTATCTGCCTGCAAGGGCGATGCTGCCGTTGGAGGTGCGGGCGGTGATGCTGGCTTTGCCGCCGTTCAGGACGATGTGCCGGGAGGACCGGTCGCTGTCCGAGTTCTGATCGCTGGGATCGTCGATGCCTTCCAGAGTCACACTGGCGTTGCTGGTCTGGGCATCGACTGTCGCGGAGAGGGCTGTCGGCATCGTCAGGGTGATCGGGGCGTTGTCGGTCTGGAGGTCGGCTTTCGCCAGGGCAAAAGACGCTGTCGGCTCGAACGTCACTTCGCCGTTGCTGGAGTGCAGGGCTGCGTGGGTGGCATCTCCTGAATACTGCACTGGAGCGTTCTCCGTAGTCAGGGTGACATCCAGAGCTTTGGAAGCGGCATGGATCTCCTGGCACTCGATGCTGCCGTTCGATGTCACCAGTTTCAGAGTTGCGGTCGCCTGGGCCTCTTTGAGGCTTATGGGAGCGTTGCTGGTTTCGGCATCCACGGCACCGGCAAGCCGGCTCAGTTCGATGGCTCCGTTGGAGGTGCGCAGCGTAACGCCGCCTTCCGAACCGGTGGCCGTGATCGGGCTGTTGTCGGTGCGCAGATCCAGAGCCAGCCGTTTGGGAACCGCGATCACAAAGGCAACCGTCGCGCTGACATTGTCCGGAAAGCCGTCTTTCTCGTGTTCGGCCTCGACCACCAAAGCGTCGCCTTCCAGGTGGGCTACGATTTTCACTTTGGAGAGCAGTTTTTTCAGATCCGCCTCGGAGAGACTGCTGCCTTCGACGGTTTTGGTCGCCTCGATTCGGATCTCGTCTCTGCCTTCGTCGACAGGTTTGATCTCGATCGCCCCCATCTCATCGCGCACTCGCAGCGTCTTCACTTTCACCGCTGTGTAAGTCTTCTGGAACGTTTCGCTGACGCCTGTACTGTGACCGGTGCCGTTACGCCCCGAACGCAAAGGCGTGACGGTCGAGCCGCCGTCATGCCAGGTAAAGGAACAGCCAGTCAGACCGAACGCACCCCACAGACCGCCTATTCCAATGAGCAGAAATTTTAAACCGTTTGTTCTACCGGCCATGGCTCCTCGTTCCTTCCATTGTACGCGCACTCTGCCTCCCGGCACGGAAAAACGGAAAATGCGCAAGGGAGGCGATCGATATTCAGACCGCCTCCCTGACAGACACGGCACGCGGTCTCTACAGATGCGGGCGCATCCAGCGGGACTCTCCCCGCAGCCGCGCACCCAGCCAGTCGGTCTCTTTGCCGAAGCCGGTAACGACTGCCGCTCCAAGACCCATGACTGCGATCACACACTCCAGCGTCAGCGAGGCCACCCCCAGAGTACGGCTCATGCTGCCCAGGATTACGTTTGCCAGGAAGAACAGCCCGAGACTGAGCGCTATCCGTCCGTAGAGGCTGCCGCCGCCTGCCGCCCGCCCCATCCGACGAGCGATCATGTCTCCGGCGTAACGCATTCCGCTCAGCCAGCCGAAGCCCAGGATCATTGCGGCGACCAGAGCGATCAGAGTGCCGAACGGCGACCAGAGCAGTCCGAGCAGAGAGACGTGCATCAGGCGGCCATTGAAAGCCAGCAGAACCAGCATTCCCAGAGCTGTCAGCAGACCGACCGCAAGCGACCGCGCCGGACTGAAGGCGATCCCTTCCGAGACACGCTGGGTGGCTCGGGGGGCGCCAACCATCAGGATCAGTCCGCCGAGCAGCCCCAGAACGAACAGCCCGAACTGACCGCCGAGCCAGTCGTCCCGTTTTTCATGGGCGGCTGCCGGAAGGGTCGTGTTAATTCGAACAGGTATCATGAACTCGTGCATCAGGGAAGCGGCGACTTCACGATCCTGCACGACGACCTTGACGGCCTCCCCGGCCTCGCTGTGGACGCTGCCACCTATGGCGACCAGATGTCCGCCTACTGTAGCTCCGCGTCGGATCGTTACCTCGCTGTTGACGGCGAGCACATCGTGGCGGACATGACCTTCCAGAACCAACGGGCGATTCTGTACGGTCAGATTGTCTGTCGTTGTCGCGGCGCTGATGATGACTGCCCCGGCCGGCGCCTTTGCGCTCGACGTGATCACCGGGGACGCTCCCCCCTCGTGCTCGTCGATCCGCTGCGGCGCGGAGGGGGGAGCGACGGGCGCACTGGACTCCTGCGCGTGGAGCGGTTTCACGTTCGTTGCCATGATCGAGATGAGTGCCACGAGGGCGAAGAAGATTCTTTGCATTAGTTTCGGCCCTCCTATATTCCGATGCGCTGGCTGCGCTGTCTGCGGGCAGCCAGGAAGAAACAGGCGCAGGCGCAGAGGGCGATATCGATGGTCAGCCCTTTCGCGGCGGTCGCCCCAAGTGTCCGGTAGGTTTCGCTGACCGAGTCGCTCATCTGGGTCATAGCGGCGAACAGGTAGGCGGTCAATCGACCGAAGACCGGAACGCGGCTGAGCGCATCGCCCATCTGCTGCATCCAGGCCTGCAGCGCATCGAGATCCGAACTGAGCGCATTGCGCCCCCACGGCGTCGTCATGAGAAAGGCCATGACGGCTGTGAGCACGCTGGCCGCCGTCAGACGCTGGACCGTCGTGAGCGTACTGCTCTGTGTCTGCACACTGACGTTCTGGATGACGTTCTGGATGACACTCGGAGTAACGTTCTGCGTGGTAAGCCGCTGGGCGGCCCCGACGCTCGGCGTCACCTTAACCGTCGACAGGGCGCCGTTGAACTGCGGCTGCCCGAGGGCGGCGCGCATCGGGCGGGTCGTCGTCTCCTGAGTGCGGACCACGGCTGCGGTGTTCTGAGGATCGGCCAGGTTCATGGGAACGCGCAGGGGCGGGCGCTGTGGGATCGGGCCGTCCGGCGAGAGGATACGCTGCATGATGATCTGCGAGAAGTCCTGCGGCAGCTCTGCCGGAGGCATCTTTTCCATCAGCAGAATCACGTTCTGCATCTCGTCGAACTCTCCGGCACAGCCTGTGCAGACAGAGAGATGCCCATAGACCTGGCGGGCCATTTCGGGGCGTATCTCGCCGTCGTTCTCCAGCAGGTGGGGGAGCATCTCCCGCACTCTCTGGCAGAGCGCCGTTTCCAAAGGCTGGGAACCGGGCCGGTAGCTATTGCGTCCGGGAGCGCCGGGCGGAGTGACATAGCCTCCCCAACCCTGCTCCTCCGGCTGGTTATGATCGAATCTATTTTCCATCCGTTTCCATTTCCAACACCGAGCGCAGGCGGCCTCGCAGCATTTCTCTCGCTCGGAATAGATGAGTTTTGACCGTTCCTGTGGGCATTTCCAGCACGTTGGCGATCTCTTCCACACTCATATCCTGCAAATGACGCATAACCACCACGACCCGATATTTCTCCGGCAGGTTGGATATGGCACGCTGTACCACCTCCTGCACGGAGTCCCGTATTGCCAGTTCTTCCGGTCCACAGCTGCGGGAGTCTGCTGCCGGCTCGCGTCCCTCTTCCAGTTCGACATCGAGGGAGAGGGCGCTGCGGGCTTTCCGCGACCGCAGCTGATCGATACACAGGTTGGAGGCGATCTTATAGAGCCAGGTCAGAAAACTTGCATCCTGCCGAAAAGATGCCAGCGCTCCATAAGCGCGCAAAAAGGTGTCCTGCACCAGGTCGCCTGCATCCTCGGCATTACCGAGCATTCGGTACGCCAGGTTGTAGACCTGCCGCTGGTAGCGCATCACCAGACCGTTATAGGCCGATGTGTTCCCGCACAGCGTCTGCCGCACGAGATCGGCATCATTCTGTTCCACCAGCGTAATCGTCCTCGTCTCCCCCTTGCTTTTGAGCACTGTTATGGGGACTACGCGTCCGGATCCGGCGCGGTTTCAAAAATCGACTCGAAATCGATGTCAGTTCCCTGCAGGATCAATACACCTCTGCCAACAACTCGTCGGGGGTCACGGTCGCGACGCCGTGTTTGCGCACCACACAGGCCCCTGCCAGGCAGGCGATCTCGGCCGCTTCGTAGGTATTGGCGCCGCTGACCAGGGCGAGCGTCATAGCGCCGATCGTCGAATCGCCTGCGCCCGCGCCGTCTGCTACCTCGACCTTATGCGCGGGCACATGCGCGTGTTCGCCGCTGCGCCGCCAGTAGTCGAGGCCCTTTTCGCGCTGCGTGATGACCAGCGTATCGACCTCCAGGCGCTCCCGCATCTCGACGCCGTAGCGGTGGAGTGCGGCAGGATCTTCCGGCAGAGTCGAGCGGCTGAGCTCTTCGGCTTCAAAATGGTTCAGCGAGAGCACGCTGGCCCCGCGCAGCCAGAGCGCACTCGTCGGCTTAGGATTGGTCACGAGCGGTTTGCCCATGGCCGCTGCCAACACACTCAAGCGCGCCGCTACCTCCGGCGAAATGACGCCCTTGCGATAGTCGGATACCAGGACGGCATCGGCCTGCTGCAGGGCTGTTTCCACCCGGACGAGCAGCGCCTCCGCCAGCGCCGTATGCAGAGGATGCGTCTGCTCCCGGTCCACACGCAAGACCTGCTGGTTCTGCGCCACCACACGGGTTTTGCGCGTGGTAGGGCGGGAGGGATCCGTCAGAATTCCTGCCGTGTCGATCTCCCAGGTGTGCAGCTCCTCCTGCAGCAGACGGCCCATCTCATCGTCCCCGACGACCCCGGCGATCCCCACCTTCGCCCCCAGCGAGCGCAGGTTATTGGCCACATTGGCCGCCCCGCCGGGTTTGAACGCGTCGGAATGCACCTCGATCACCATCACAGGGCCTTCCTGAGAAATACGCTGCGCGGTTCCCATCAGGTATTCGTCCACCATCAGGTCACCCACCACCAGAATCGACCGCTCTCGAAACTGCGTCACGATCTCCGCCAGCCGCGCCGCACTCATCCTTTGCTCCATGAAACTCTCTTCCCATCGTCGGTTTTGCCTGCTGTATCGTCTCGTCAGGCACAGGAGGCATTATACTCCATCCCACTCCCAAACAGAAACGAGGAGAAACACTCCGGTGTCCCTCCTCGTCGCAAGCGAAGCCGCTCACTGCAGACCGCTCTCCCAGCCAGCAGGAGATCTGCGCACTGCGGAGCGATACGCCCTCCTGTTCCTCGGCAGTTCCCCTATCCGCTCAATCACCGGCCGCTGCCGCCCGGTGAACCGCCGGTGCTATAGCCGCCAGGCGGACCATTGGCAGGACGGTAGTTTTGCGACATACCCTCCGAAGAACCCTTGATCCATTTTTGAGCTTCCGGAGGCGCTGACGCGGCCGACGATCCGCCTTTTCCGCCCGCAAAAACTTTCCAGCCGATCCCGATAATGATAAGGACCAGGACCGTGATGACTGCCGCGGCTGCCGCCGGGCTGACGCTCTTTTGCTGCATTGTTTGCTCCCTTCAAGGCGTAACAGCGCGTGCTGTCTGCTGCCCTTCGACGATCTCGTAGTAGTGGCCGGACGCCAGGTTTTGCAGGCGTGTCTTCTCGCCGCTCGGCCAGTCGATCTCGACCGTATCCGCCTGTTTCGAACTGCCCAGCCCTGCCAGAGGCCATATCTGACGCTGGGCCAGAAAACTGCCGCCGCCATAGATCTGGAACGTCTGCTTCAGATCTCCGCTCGTCACCCGCACCAGCGCACCCCAGGCGTCCCGCGTGGACTTCGTGCCGCGCAGTTTCAGCCCGACCCATCCGTTCTTGTGCGGCGTGTCGTTGTGCCACAGGTAACCTTTGCCAGTGTTGCTGACAATGGCGATATCGGGATAGCCGTCCAGATCGACATCTCCCCAGGTACAGCCGCGCCCGACAAGCTGCGTCTGCAGGGCGGGGCCAGCCTGCTGACCCATCTCCACGAAACCTTTGCCCGTGTTATGATAGAGCAGGGGACGCTCGGTGTAGGTTATCATGGAATCCGATTCATGGATAAAGTTGTCGATGTGCCCGTTCGCCGTCAGCAGATCCTGCCTGCCATCCATGTCCATGTCGAAGAAAAACAGGCCGAACGTCAGGAACGGCAGACTGGGCTGGGCTACTCCCAGCGGATAGGCCTGATCGCGCATCATGCCGGTGCCATCGTTTTCGAAGAGAGTCACGCACTCCTTTGCAAAGTTTCCGACGGCAAGCCCCATGTGGCCGTCGTTCATATAGTCCGCGAGATCGATGCCCATCCCGGCTTTCGGCACACCTGTCTCCGGATAAGCGAACCCGTACTCCGTGCCTGCTTCCCGAAAATGTGTGCCCTTTTCGTTCAGGAAGAGGAAGTTCGCGGACGTATCGTTGGTGATCGCGATATCGGGCCAGCCGTCTCCATTCAGATCCGCGACGATGACGCCGAGCGATTTACCGACATGCGGCAGTATGCCGACCTTTGCGGTCACATCTTCGAAAGTGCCGTCGCCTTTGCCCCGGTAGAGAGTGCAGGCGACGCCCTCGTAGTTGTTCGGAGCGCAGTAGGCTTTCTGGCCGCCTCGACTGGTGCAGAAAACGTCGGTCGTTGGGGTCCATTTGACATACTGGCAGACGAGCAGGTCGGGGATTCCATCCTTGTCGTAGTCGCACCAGGTCGCGCTGGAACTCCATTTGTACTGCAGCCCGCCCGGATCGACCGCAACACCGGCGACCCCTGCTTTCACCGTGACATCGGTAAAGGTGCCGTCGTGGTTGTTATGAAACAGATGGTTCGGCCCAATACAGGTGATATAGATATCCGGCCAGCCGTCGTTGTCGTAATCTCCTACGGCGACTCCCATGCCGTAGAGGTCGATTTTCAGCCCGGATTTCGCGGTCACATCCGTAAAAGTGCCGTCTCCGTTGTTATGGTAGAGGACGGGATAGTGCGGTTTTGGATTGGGAGAGCTGGACCAGTCCGTACTGTTGATAAACAGGATGTCGAGTTTACCATCGTTGTCGAAATCGAGAAACGCGACACCGCCTCCGACTGTCTCCGGCATCATCTTTTTGCCTTTTGCACCGCTATAGTACTTGAAATCGATCCCGGCCTTCGCGGTAATGTCGGAAAAAGAGATCCGAGCGGCGGTATTCTGCGCTTCGCGCGGCCCGCACCCCCACAGAACAGAGGCGATACAAGTTCCCACGAAAGCCAGAAACAGATTTCTCCGACGCATCAAGGAGCGCCTCCTGGGTTCTGTTTCAGCAGGGCAAGCTGCTGCCGCTGGTCTTCGCGCCGCCCCATGTATCCGCAGGCCTCTGCAAGCCGGGCGCGTGCCCCACGATTGCCTGGCTGCAAGGCCAGGCATTTGCTGTAGCGCTCGATGGCTGCCGAATACTCATGAGCTCTCATATGGAATTCCGCCAAATGCTGCTGGTTTTTAGGATCCATGGGCCGGCTCTTACAGCGCGCTGCAAGCGTCTCCCGCGCTTTTTGGAAGTCCTCGAAATTCTGGAAAACGCCGAGAGCGTCCGCAGCTTCCGCCTTTTTGCCGATGCGCTTCAGAGCCGTCGCCAGGGTCTGATAGCCTTCGCCGTCTTCGGGCTGCAGGTCGATGGCATGCCTCAGCGCGAGGATGGCATCCTCTGTTCGATCCACATAACTATAGGCGAGTCCGAGATAGTAGAAGGCCTCATAGTTGTCTGTGGAGAGACGGACCGCCTTTTCCAGCTCGGCGGTGGCCTCTTTCAATTTCACAGGATCGCTGCGCTGCTGCAGCAGCACCTTGCCCAGGTCGGAATGAAAGACGCCGTCGTTCGGCTCATGGAGGATACATTCGCGCAGCCAGTGTACTGCATCGGCGGATCTCCCGCCGGTGTCCGCATTGGTCGCGAGCTGATACCGGGCTTCATTGCTGGCCGGATCGTTACGGGCGATCATAGCGTGGAGTGTGTCGAGGCGGCCCGCCTCGTTGCGGCTGTCGCCGTAAGCCTGAACGAGGCTCCAGTCCAGCTCCTTTGCCCGTGTAGGATCGTGCTGCTGCGCCAGCCGCAGATAAGCGATGTTTTTGGCCGGCTGGTGCATTGCGGCATAGGCACGCGCGATGTGGATGTAACTGCTGCGGCAGTACGAGTGCATTTTATTCAGCTGAAAATACTCTTTGACAGCGAGTTCCGGGTGCTGCGTTCCCTCGAAATAGAGCCCGCGCCGATAGTGGCCTTCCTCTTTCTCGCCGATCTGCATCAGCAGGTCGCCCGAGCGCAGCAGCGGCTTATGGCCCTCCATACCCAGATCGGAGGCGCGCTGATAGCCTGTCGCAGCAGCTGCTTTCATCCCGCGCCGGTCCAGTTCGCGTGCGAGAGCCAGCGTGGCGCCGCCGTGTTTGCCGTCGGCCAGCAGAGCCGCCTGGAAGCAGGCAAACGCGCGGTCATCGTCCCCGGCCTCCTTGCGCGCCTGATACGCGGTGCCGAGCAGGTACTGCATCTCGGCGTTTTCAGGGGCCAGCCTGACGCCTGCCAGCAGATAAGGAATGGCTTCCACTTTCCTGCCAGTAGCATGAAGCGCTTTGCCCAGTATGATATGCGCGGACACACGCTGCGGTTCGGCCTGAAGGCAGCTTCGGCTGAGCGCCATCGCCTTGTCCCAGGCATCGAGATGGCTGTAGGCAGTGGCCAGAAGTTCGGCATTTGCCAGAGGATCGCCTTCGGTGAGAGGCAGGCTGTTCTTACCCAGCGGCACACGATCCAGTGTCTTTTGCGCGCCGAGCCAGTCGTCGGTATGCTGCTGTGTCTCTGCCAGAGCGAGATAGGTCTCCAGCCGGTTCGGCCGCATCTGAAGCATGCGCTCCATATCCTGCGCGGCGACATCGGAGCGATGCACGGCGAGCGCGGCCTCCGCCCGTCCGGTACGAACGGTCCACTCGTCGGCACCCTGCCTTAAAGCCTGATCGAACTCGTCCCGCGCGGAGAGATAGTGCTTGTAATGAAGATAAGACTGCGCAAGAGTGAGGTGAAGCTCAGGGCTTTTGGCGGCTCCCGCTGCCATGATGCGCAGATCCTGAAGCTGGGGAACATTCGGCAGCACGACGGAGGGCTGCAGGCGCTGCTGCCCTCGCAGGAGAAACGTCGCGCCGAAGTCTGCCATTATCGCCACTCCAGCCAGGACCGCGATGAGCCGCCAGGAAAGGCGAGAGACGCGCCGCGTGTTCGGCAGGGCTGTCACCGCAGGGCTCGGCGCCGAGTTCACCCTGCGAGCGCGATGGAAAGAGGTCATGACACGGCTCCTTACACGGATCTTATGGGTCTGCGGGGGACGATGGCAGACCATTTCCCCGGCAGCACGAGAGGGCGCTGCCGGGGAGAGAAGCGCTACTGAGCGCTGGCATTGTACTGGCTGGTGCCCCAATAGGCATCCCAGTTCTGATTCGGGCGAATCCAGACGGCAGAGAGTTTGACCGATTTTGCATGACCGTCCAGGTATCCGGTGTTGCAGGTGCCGCCATGCTGGGCGATCGGAACCGCCGCGTCGCACCAGTGAGCCGCGCCTTTATCGATAGGATTGTACTGGGCGGGACTGCGGAAGATATAGCCTCCAGGCACGCGCTCTGCGACGTGGGCGGGGTCATCGGGATTCTCCATAAACTCGGCGTACCCTTTTTCCCATCCTCCCGCTTGTTTTAGGTCGGGTCTGCTGCCTCCATTGTCCCATGCGCCCATCACTTCCTGGAACTGGATGAAGCTGGAGGGCTTGTTGACGACAGACATCTTGATCGAATTGCCCCAGCCGATGTTGTCATGGTTCATGCCGTAGCTGCCGCCTGTCGTGTCGGGCCAGCCGTCTCCCCAGCCATCCTTCGCACTTGGGCAGAGCAGAACCGCTTTGTTCTTGGTATACGGCTGAATGAAGATCGTCCAGATCCACTGATCCCCCTGGGCATTGGAGCAGTTACCGGTCGATTTGCCGGGACCGGAGTCGGTGCC
>JAYTGR010000568.1:0-27436 GCA_043733205.1 Chthonomonadaceae bacterium | reverse complement strand
GCCAGGCGCTGGCTGTCACCACGCGCGGTAAGAGTTTTACACTGGGCAACTGGGAAGGCGCCGCGCTGCAGCAGGGAGGCGACAATCCCTCGAATCCGGTGCGGTACCGTCTCACAAGCTGGCTGAACGACGGCAAACGCATCGTCACTGTCACCGATTCGGAAGGCGAAGAGACGCTGGAGATCCACTCCACAACCGAAAAGACGGCCCCCAAACGCCTGGAAGGGCTGGACATCGGCCGGCCGATGTCGCTGCTGGTCTCTCCGACAGCGGATCAGGTCATTCTCGCCAATCACCGCAATCAGCTCCTGTTCGTCGATCTGGCGGAAGGCACCCTGGTGCAGATCGACCGCAGCGACTTCGCGCGGATTCACGGCGCAAACTGGTCCCCGGACGGGCGCTGGGTCGCATACGGCTTCTCCGCGACCATGTATACCAGCGCCATAAAGCTTTGGGAGAAGGCGACCGGCGCGGCGCAGGCCATTACGGAGCCGATACTGTCCGACTCCGATCCTGCATTCGATCCGGAAGGCAAATACCTCTATTTCATCGGACAGCGCGAACTCAATCCGGTCTACGACGGCCTGCATTTCGACCTCGGATTCCCCAAGGGAACCCGGCCGTATCTCATCACCCTGAAAGCCGACACGCTCTCCCCCTTCATTCCGCAGCCGCGTCCGCTGGTGGAAGGGCCTAAACCCAAAGCAGAGTCCGAAGAGGTGACGCCGGAGGAAGAGGCGACCGGCGAAGTGCCGGCGAAACCGGCCGATGCGCTGCCGAACGCGGTCGAGATCGATCTGGACGGCATTCAGAAACGGATCGTCGCCTTCCCTGTGCCGGAAGGCAGGTACGGTCAGATCGCGGGCATCAAGGGCAAAGTGCTGTTTACCTCCTATCCGGTCGAGGGAACGCTCAGTCAGGGCGGCGATCCCGGCCCGAAGGGTGTTCTCGAAGTCTTCGACCTGAAAGACCTGAAGCACGAGCCGCTGATTCACAAGGTCAGCGAGTTTACTCTCTCCCAGGACGGTAAGACGCTGGCCTACCGGTCCGCCCGCAAGCTGCGGGTCGTGATGGCAGGCGTCAAGCCGGACGAGAAGGCGGGAGCGGAATCGGGGCGGAAGTCGGGCTGGATCGATCTGGGGCGGGTGAAGGTATCCCTGGAGCCGAGCGTCGAGTGGAGACAGATGGCACGCGAGGCATGGAGACTGCAACGCGACTACTTCTGGACCGCAGACATGTCCCAGATCGACTGGAACGCGGTCTGGGATCGGTATGCGCCCCTCGTCGACCGCGTGGGAACGCGCGGAGAGTTCTCCGACCTAATGTGGGAGATGCAGGGCGAACTCGGCACCTCACACGCTTATGAGATGGGCGGAGACTATCGCAGCGAGCCCAGCTATCCGACCGGATTTCTCGGGGCGAACCTCTCCTTCGACGCGGCGTCCGGGGTCTATCGGATCGGCCATATCGTGCAGGGAGCACCGGGCGAGGCACGGGCCTCCTCGCCGCTGCAGGCGCCGGGCATACTCGTCAAAGAGGGCGATACCCTGCTTGCGATCAACGGGCGCACGCTGACTCAGACGGTGCTGCCGCAGGAGGTTCTGGTCAATCTGGCAGGCAGCGAGGTCGTCCTGACTGTCCAGAGCGGCGACGGTAAGAGCCGGGACGTCACGGTGACGACGCTGAAATCCGAGTTCCCTGCGCGGTATCGGGAGTGGGTCGAAGCGAACCGCCGCTATGTCCATGAGAAGACGGGCGGCAGGGTCGGCTATGTCCATGTCCCGGACATGGGAGCCAACGGATACGCCGAGTTCCACCGTCTCTATCTGGCGGAGGCCGACAGGGATGGTCTGATCGTCGATGTACGCTATAACCGGGGCGGACACGTTTCTCAGCTGCTGATCGAAAAACTCGCGCGCCGCCGCGTCGGCTACGACATACAGCGCTGGGGGCAGCCGCAGCCCTACCCGGATCACTCGATCCCCGGTCCTATTGTCGCGCTGACCAACCAGTTCGCAGGTTCGGATGGCGACATCTTCAGCCATGTGTTCAAACTCAAGCAGCTGGGTACGCTGATCGGCAAACGCACCTGGGGCGGCGTCATCGGGATCTGGCCCCGCAATCCGCTGGCAGACGGCGCGGTGACCACGCAGCCAGAGTTCTCCTTCTGGTTCCAGGATGTCGGCTGGGGCGTCGAGAACTACGGAACGGACCCCGATATCGATATCGACATCGCGCCGCATGACTACGCGAAGCAGCACGACCCGCAGATGGAGAAGGCACTCGAAGTGATTTTGCAGCAGCTGGAGGAGACACCGGTCGTGCGTCCCGACTTCACGATTCGGCCCAATCTGGCCTTCCAGGTCAATCCGCAAGCATAGAGAATGGGGGCGAAAGTCGTCTTCGCGACAGCCTGCTTCGCCTGCTGAAGCAGGCTGTCGTCGTGAACTGTCCATAAGGAGCGTAAAGTGAACGAATTCGATATAGACTGGGCTCGGTCGCAGTTTCCGGCCCTGGCCCCAGTGGAATCCGGTGAACCTCCGATTTTTTTCGATAATCCGGGCGGCACGCAGGTCACAAACGGCGTTATTGCCGCTGTGACGGACTACTATCGCCACCGCAATGCCAATATCGGCGGGGCCTTCGCAACCAGCCGCCGCACGGATGCGACCCTGCATTCGGCGCGTTCCGCGATGGCGGCGATGCTGAACTCCTCGGAAGAGGAACTCGTCTTCGGGGCCAATATGACGACCCTGACTTTCCATTTGGCGCGCTCGATAGGGGAGACCCTGCGGCCTGGTGACGAGATCGTACTGACCAATCTGGATCATGACGCGAACATCGCCCCGTGGCTCGATCTGGCTGCTCTGGGCGTGGTCGTGAAGTTCGTCGATTTCGATCCGGCCGACTGTACTCTGGATCAGGCGCAGTTTCAGGCTGCGCTTTCCGAACGAACGCGCCTGGTTGCAATGACGCACGCCTCCAACGCTGTCGGCACAGTACCGGCCGTCGCAGCGCTCATCCGTATAGCGCACGCGATGGGAGCGATGGCTTTCGTCGATGCGGTCCAGTTTGCGCCGCATGGCGCAATCGATGTGAAAGCGCTGGACTGCGATTTCCTGGCCTGCTCCGCCTATAAGTTCTTCGGCCCGCATGCGGGTATCCTCTACGGAAAGGCCGAACATCTGCGCCGACTCACCCCGCACAAGGTGCGTCCGGCCAAAGACACGCTGCCCTACCGCTGGGAGACCGGCACCCAGAACCACGAGGGCATGGCCGGAATCGCTGCCGCTGTCGCGCATTTTCAGGAGATCGGAGAACGGTCTGGAGAGATGGTCGAGGAGCTGCCGCGTGCGGCGATTCTAGCCGGTATGGAAGCCATCCGTAAACACGAGCAGGGGCTTGCCGTGCCCCTCCTGGAGGGCCTTGCACAGATTCCCGATCTTCATGTCTACGGCCTGACCGATCTCAATCGGCTGGACGAGCGTGTCCCGACGTTCGCCTTCACCTGGCCCCAAATGTCTCCCCGTGCGACAGCGGAGTATCTGGGCGAACATGGCATCTGCTGCTGGAGCGGCAACTACTACGCGCTGCGCCTGATGGAGCGTTTGGGACTGGAAGAACAGGGTGGGGCCGTCCGAATCGGCCTGGCGCACTATAACACGCGCGCCGAGATCGACCGCTTTCTCAATCTTCTCAACGACTGCAGGTAAGAGGCGGCGTACCTTACCTCCGTTCCTGAGGGCGCAAGGCCAGCCGCTGGATCTGCCTTACGGTGCCTTCAGCTGCGCCAGTAAGGCGTCGGCAGTGGTCACAGGCTCCCTGCAGACGAAGTTCGAACAGACGTAGGCTGTTGGCTGACCGCCGCGAAGGGGCCGGTTCGCGAGGAGCGGAATCTCAGCAGGAGGCGTACTCGAACCGTCGGTCTGCACGACCACTTTGTTCGGCATATAGAGGCTATAGATGGTTCGCAACAGCGCCTGTGCAGGTTCTGAGGAGAGATCGCCGACGATGGCGATCTCTTTCGGTGTCGAGAGGCAGAAGTCGAGGGCGCTGAGGCAGCGGGCAAAACTGTAGGGATGTTTCTCCAGGGTAGAGCCCAGACGCCGCAGGACGCGTACGGCGGATTTGCGATAACTGTCTTCGCCTGTCAATACCGCCAGCCGTAACAGGACGTCGAGCGCAACCGAGTTGCCGCTGGGGGTGGCGTTGTCGTCCCAGTCTTTCAGGCGCTGGATCAGGGTTTCGTGGTCTGAACTGGTGGCGAAGAAGCCTCCGTTCGTTTCATCCCAAAAATAGGTGAACATTGAGGAGGTCAGGTCTCGGGCCAGCGTAAGCCACTTTACATCGAACGTGGCTTCGTAGAGGCGGAGCAGTCCGTCCGCGAAAAAGGCGTAGTCTTCGAGATAACCGTTGAGTTTGGAATGGCCGCCTCGGTGCGTACGGAGCAGCCTCAGATGTCCGCTCTCGTCACGCAGTGTCATGGTTTGGAGCAGAAACTCCGCGTTGCGGATGGCGGTCTGCCGAAAAGCAGTACTGTCCACCACTGCGGCGACTTCCGCAAAGGCAGCCAGCATCAGGCCGTTCCAGGCGGTGAGGATCTTATCGTCGAGGTTCGGCTTGATGCGCTTCTCGCGCTCGGTGAACAGCCGGACGCGGCCCGTATCGAGGATAGAAGCGGTCTCTTCGACGCTGAGGCCGAACTGAGCAGCGACCTGCGGCGCCTCCTGAACCACACGCAGGATATTGGCATCTTCCCAGTTCCCGCCCGGAGTTATGTCGAAGAATGCGCCGAAAACTTCGGCATCGCGCCCACCAAGGATGGCGCGGACCTCGGCAGGCTTCCAGACGAAGAACCGGCCCTCTTCGCCCTCGCTGTCGGCGTCCTGAGCCGAGAAGAAGCCGCCTTCGGGCGACGTCATCTCCCGCATGACGTACTCCAGGATCTCTTCGGAAATGCCGCGATAGAATGTTTTGCCGGTCGCCTGATAGCACCGGATGTAGGTCTGCGCCAGCTGCGCGTTGTCGTAGAGCATCTTCTCGAAGTGGGGAACCAGCCAGACCTGATCCACGCTGTAACGGTGGAATCCGCCGCCGAGCTGATCGTAAATTCCGCCGAGCGCCATGCGGTGCAGGGTCTTCTCCACCATCGCAAGGGGCTCAGCACGCTGGCTTTGAACGTGGTACCGAAGCAGGAAGTCCAGATTGGCGGGCTGAGGAAATTTGGGACTGGAACCGAATCCGCCGTACTGGCGATCAAACTGCCCTGACAGCGCTTCGAAGGCGTTGTCGAGTAGGGAAGGGGTGAGGACCGAATCGGACAGATGGCGGGCGAGATCGTTCGTCTCCTCCAGCTGCGCGAGCAGTTCGCGGCCCATCGCCTCGATCTCATGCGGACGCTCCTGCCAGCTCTCTGCGACGGCCGTAAGCACCCTGGGAAATCCGGGGCGGCCGTACCGGTCTTCCGGCGGGTAGTAGGTTCCGCCGTAGAACGGTCTGCCCTGCGGTGTCAGGAACATCGTCATGGGCCAGCCGCCCTGTCCGGTCAGCATCTGCACGGCGGACATGTAGATCGCATCGACATCCGGCCGCTCTTCCCGATCTACTTTGATATTGATGAAATGCCGGTTCATCGACGCGGCAATGGCCTCGTTCTCGAAACTCTCCCGTTCCATGACATGGCACCAGTGACAGGCCGAGTAGCCCACCGAAAGCAGGATCGGCTTGTTCTGAGCCTCGGCCGCTGCGAACGCCTCTGCTCCCCAGGCATACCAGTCCACAGGATTGTGGGCATGCTGAAGCAGATAGGGACTGGTCTCCTGTGCAAGGCGATTGGTATGAGAATGAGACGTCATGGTTTCTTCCTGTTCGTTGTATTGAACTCCGATTGTACCTTCTCTCCTCCCTCACATACAACCCCGATTGTTCACCGAGCTTCAATTGCTGCTGAGTTTCAATATTGCCTTATACGCGGAGAGGCAGGGATTTCAGGGGTAAACGGTGTATCCTACCACCGAAGATCGAACCTGTGTGAGAGTAAGGAGACGGCATGGCGAATGGCATTCCACTATGGGCAGCGGCGGACCAGCACCTGCGGCTGACGGAACTGCTCAGCACTGAGCCTGAAGTAAAAGATATTCCGCTTCGGCGCGATGTGCGGTCGTTGGGACGGCTTTTGGGAGAGATTTTGATCGAACAGCAGGGGAAGGAGCTGTTCGATACGGTAGAAGAGCTGCGCCAGCTTGCCATTCAGCATCGCGAAGAGAGCGGCGCTGGCACAGGTTCCGCGGAACCGCAGCACCATCCCAATCCGGAGCCGCTGGCCCGATTCGAGCAGATCATAACCGGCCTCAGCCTGGAGCAGGCATACCGGGTGACAAAGGCGTTCGCCGCCTATTTCGAACTCATCAATCTCGCCGAGGCCAACCATCGGAAGCGGAGACTGCGCGCATCGCGGGCGCTCGCCGAAAAAGCCCCGGAAGGATCCTTTCAGGGAACGCTGGAACGGCTGAAGCGCAACGGGGTAGGGGTCGAAGCTGCGCTCGCGTGGCTGGGAAAGGTGATGGTCATTCCGACGTTCACGGCTCATCCTACCGAGGTAGCGCGCCGGACGGTTCTGACGAAACGCCGTAACATCGCTCACGAGATCGAACAGATCGACTGGCTGCCCCTCACCAATGCGGAAGCGAGCGAGCGGGAGAGCAGGATCGCTGCCAATATCATGGCGCTCTGGCAGACCGACGAAGTTCGGCGGCGCGCCCCCACCGTCCGGGATGAGATCCGCATGGGGCTGGACTACTACACCAACGGTCTCATCGAGACCCTGCCGCGCCTCTATACCACGATGGCCGCCGCCATTCATCAGGTCTATGGGAAGGAACTGGCTGCCTGTGAACTGCCTGCGGTCGTGCGCTTCGGCTCGTGGATCGGAGGCGACCGGGACGGCAACCCCTTTGTGACACCGGAAATGACCCGCAGCGCCCTGATGCTGGCGCGCCAGGTGATCCTCAAATCTTACGTGACCTCCGTCGAACGTTTGATCGAAAACTTGAGCACCTCCGAGCGTCAGGTGCCGATCTCCCCCCGTCTGAAAGAGGCTTCCGAGCGGTACGCCCAGACGATTCGCCTGGATGACAGCGATTTTCGGACTCGTGCCGTCGACGAACTCTATCGCAGGTTTCTCGCTTATCCTCTCCACATGCTGCGCTGTGCGCTGATCGCTCCCGATGCCGGCGATGCCTACCCGAACGCAGACGCCTTTGCCGCTGACCTCCGACTGGTGCGCGAAAGCCTGATGGAGCATCGGGGAGAACGGATGGCGGTGCTGCTTCTCGACCCGCTTCTGCGGCAGGTGGAGACATTCGGATTTCATCTCCATACGCTCGATGTGCGGCAGCATGCCAAGATTCATGCAGAGGCCATTGCTGCCTTTTCAGGGGCGGCACCGCTTCTGGACGACTCGCCGCCGCTGCCGCCGCCGCCATCGGTCGAGACCCGCAGTCTGCTCGACACGATGCGCGGGATCGCCGAACTCAAACAGACGTTCCCAGCCGAATCGATCCGCACCTACATCATCAGCGGAACGACTGCATTGAAGGATATTCTTGCGGTGGCATGGCTGGCAGAGGCAAACGGCATCTCCGTTGCCGGACGGGACGCCGGGGATACGGCTGCCGATCCGGGGCTGATGCCCGCGCCGCTGTTCGAATCGATCGAGGATCTGCGGCAGGGGCCAGCGATCTGCCGCTCACTCTGGACGAATCCGGACTATCAGGCCCGCCTCGACTCCTGGGGCAGAGTGCAGGAAGTCATGCTGGGCTACTCCGACAGCAATAAAGACGGCGGAATGCTGACCAGCACCTGGGAGATATTCAAAGCCCATCGGGATCTGCATAAAGTGGCGGCCGAGTGCAGTATAAAATTGCGGCTGTTTCATGGGCGGGGCGGCACCGTGGGACGCGGAGGCGGACCGACGCACCGTGCCATCGCCGCACAGCCGCCGGGAGCGTTCACGGGAGAGATCAAGATCACGGAGCAGGGCGAAGTCCTCAACTGGAAGTATGCGGACGCGATCGTCGCCGAGCGGAACCTGGAACTGATGGTCGCTGCCTCCCTCGAAGCGCTGACACGCTCGGCAGGGTGGGGGGCGACGATAGAACCGGAATGGGAGACGGCGCTGGATACGCTCTCGCAGAGCGCCTTCGACTGCTATCGGCAGCACATCTACGACAACCCGGATATTCTGCCTTATTTCGAGCAGGCGACCCCGGTGGAAGAGCTGTCCCACGCGCGCATCGGCTCGCGGCCCTCCCGGCGGAGCGCCCGCAAGAGCCTCGAAGATCTGCGTGCGATTCCCTGGGTGTTCGGGTGGATGCAGTCGCGGCAGGTGGTTCCCGCCTGGTTCGGGGTGGGGCACGCTCTGGAGAGCTTTCTGAATGCGTCTCCTCAGAACGAAGCTCTGCTGCGCTCCATGATGAAGTTTCCGCTCTTTGAAGACCTGATCCGCAACGTCGAGACCGGTATGGCCAAAGCCGATTTCACGATCGCACGGCGCTACGCCGATCTCGTCACCGACGAGGCGCTCCGCGAACGTGTTTTCACCATGCTCTCGGAGGAGTTCGATCGCACCCATAGAGCGGTGCTGCGGGTCACCGGCCAGCAGTGCCTGTTGGAGAAGAATCTGGTTCTGGCGCACTCGATCCGCCGCCGCAATCCCTACGTCGATCCGATGAGCCTTATTCAGGTGGATCTGCTGCGCCGCAAGCGTGCCGGCAGCGCCGACGAACACCTGGACTACGCGCTTGCCGCAACGATCAACGGCATCTCCGCCGGACTGCGGAACACCGGCTAGCCGCCTGCGCTGCCTATTTTGCGGGAGAGAGAAGGCCGTGACGCAGACATTTCTGATGGTACGTCTCCAGGCCGTGGCGCTGATCGGGCGTGAGGTCGTAGTTCATCACGTTCAGCAGATAGTCTCGGGAGCGGTCGAGGGGCAGGTCCATGCGTTCGGCCCACTTGGCGGCAAGCGTCTCAAGATGTTCCAGGCCCCAGGCTTTGGCTCGATTTAAAATGGCGGCCATTTCGGGGGTGGCGCGGTCGGTGCGAGCCAGCCAGCCTGCATAGACGAAGGGCAGACCGGTGAGATCGAACCATCCCTGACCGAGATCGTAGACCGTCGTCTCGGCATGCAGCGCGAACAGTTTGAGGTCGCCGATGATCAGGCCCGCATCGCAGGTATGCAGCATGGTTTCGAGGTGGGGAGGCTGCGAAACGTAGCTGGGATGGGCCTGAAACTGCTCCGAGAGCAGGATTTTTGCCAGCGCCACCGAGGTCAGGGACGAGGTGTCCATAGCTACGGTGCGCACTTCCTCCAGAGGAACCTGCGAAAACAGACGTACACTCTTGACCGCACCGTAGGCGGAGATCGAGATGCCAGGCACCAGCGTCAATGCGGGGTTCTGAAACGCTTCGAAGATGGAGACGTTGGCGACATCCAGTTCGTCCCGCCGCAGCATCTGCGCGAGCTGCGAAGGGACCGCATAGATCACCTCGACGTCGGCGTCGCACTCAGGGGAGTGGAACCAGTCCACCAGCGGCTTCGCATTCAGATAGGGCACACTGCCGATCCGCAATTTCATGGTGTTTGTCCCTTAAAATCCAGTGCCTGCTCTTTCAGCGTAACAGCAGACTGTCGAGCAGGACGAAGGCGAACAGGCTGACGCTGACCCAGCCGTTCAGTGTGAAAAATGCCATATCGACGCGGCTCAGGTCGTCCGGCTTTACCAGGCTCTGCTCGTAGACGATCAGGCCCGCGACGACCAGAACCCCTGCAAAGTAGAGCAGGTGCAGACCATCTATTTTGCCTATCGTCACGAGAAGGGCAACGGCCAGGGTGTGCATGAGGCGTGAGACGGTCAGGGCGTTCGCTTTGCCGATGGCTTTCGGCAGGGAGAACAGGGCGGACTCACGGTCGAAATCGTAGTCCTGCAGAGCATAGATGATGTCGAAGCCGCCGATCCATAGCATGACTACGGCGCCGAGCAGGATCGGCACCAGGTCCAGGGTGCCCCGGACGGCGATCCACGCTCCTATGGGAGCGATGCCGATGGCAAAGCCGAGGAACAGATGGCACAGAGCGGTGAAGCGCTTGGTGTAAGAGTAGCCCAGGATCGCGGCAAGGGCGACAGGCGAAAGCAGCAGGCAGAGCCGATTCAAGCGCCAGGCCGCGATCTCGAAGAGAACGACCGCCACGAGCAGAAAGACCGTTACCTGTGTGAGGGACAGAAGCCCAGCCGGAATGTGGCGTTTCGCAGTGCGTGGGTTTTGCCCGTCGATCTCCGCATCTGCCAGCCTGTTGAATGCCATCGCTGCGCTGCGGGCGCCGATCATCGCGACGACGATCCAGAACAGTATCATGCCGTTGAAACCGGCGGGGGTGTGGCGAATTGCCAGCAGGAAACTGATGAGCGCGAAGGGCAGAGCGAAGATGGTGTGCTCGAACTTGACCATGTCGAGCATCAGACGGGAGCGTGTGAGGAAAGTGTGCATTTGCGGTTACTCCTCTGAAAACTGCCACTGAGGTACTAAAGTCTGTTCGATACCGAGCTGCTGCAAAATGCGCCCGACGACATGATCGACCAGGTCGGAGATCGTCTGTGGTTTGTGGTAGAAGCCCGGCGCGGCGGGCAGAATGACGGCCCCCGCCTCGGCGAGCTGAGTCATATTGCGCAGGTGGATGAGGTTCCAGGGCGTTTCACGGGGCACGAGGATGAGTTTACGGCGCTCTTTCAGGCAGACGTCGGCGGCGCGCGTGACGAGGTCGTCGCTGATGCCGTTGGCGATGCGGCCGGCGGTTCCCATCGAACAGGGCACGATCACCATGCCGTCGTGGCGAAAAGAGCCGCTGGCAGGCGGAGAGAAATAGTCTCTCTTATCGACGAAGCGCAGAGCGGAGCAAGGATGCCCGAGCAGAGTCTCCGCGCTCAGGTTACGCGGGTTCACGACGCGGTCGGTTTCCAGGCTGATCACCTGCAGTGCCTGATCCGAGAGCGCGACATAGATCTCGCGGTAGTAGCGGGAGGCCTCCTCCAGAAAACGCAGCGCGTAGGGCGCGCCGCTCGCGCCCGTAATGGCAACGACGATCCGACCGGTGGAGGAAGGCATAACAGAGGATTCGGTACTGGCCACGGTCAGGTTCCCAGAAAAGCGCGCAGGCGGCGAATTCCGTTCGGCATCGTCTTTAGAACCTCCATCGCTTCGCTTAACAGGATACGGTCGTGCTGATCGAGTCTGTGTTCGCAGTCGGCGCGCCGGAAGAGATCGCGCGCCGTTATGATGCCGGCGGGATCGCTGCGGATTGGATCCAGAGCGCGCAGACGGCCTACGTACATGCCCATGTACGAAAAGTTGTGCGGATACTCGCGATTGGGCAGACGCTCGGTGCATTCGATCTTCAGGACCGCGAAGAGCTGAAATTCGGGTTCCAGATAGGCGCAGGCTTCTTCGTAGACTTCGCGATGCATCGCCTCTTCGAGAGTTTCACCGATCTCCAGACGGCCGCCTGGAAAGCCGAACTGGCCCTTGCGGTCCCGGACGACCAGAATGCGATCGGCCTGAAACGCCACGATATGCACTGACGTCACCGGGGCATCGGTCGGCAGGATCAGACAGCGCGAGGCCGTCAGGCGCACTGGCTGCTGGCCCCACTGCATCTCGACGACAAAGAGCGGCTTCTCGTCAGCCGTCTGCACACTATGCGGTTCTAAAACAGTCTCTTCCAATTTCACCTGAATTCTAGATTCCCAGGTCGTTCCAAAGGGTGTCTATTCTCGCTTTGACTTCAGAGGACATCTCGATCACATCGGGCCACTCCCGGTCGAAACCTTCGGCGGGCAGCTTGCGGGTGCAGTCGAAGCCGATCTTCGAGCCGAACCCCAGAGACCGCGAGGAGTGGTCCAGCACATCGATCGGACCGCGTACGATGCACGTATCGCGCTCCGGGTCGATGTTGTTGCCCAGCCGCCACAGGCACTCATGAACGTTCTGGACATCGACATCGGCGTCGAACACAAAGATCATTTTGGTGAACATCGCCTGACCAAGGCCCCACAGTGCGTGCATCACTTTGAACGCCTGTCCCGGATAACGCTTCCGGATGGATACGAGCGCGATGTTGTGGAAAATCCCCTCGACCGGCAAATTTATGTCCGCGACTTCCGGCAGTGTCAGCTTCAACAGGGGCAGAAACAGCCGTTCGGTCGCCTTGCCCAGCCAGCCGTCTTCCATCGGTGGCTGCCCGACGATGGTGCAGGGATAGACGGGATTGCGACGGTGCGTGATCGCCGTAACATGCACGACAGGATACATGTCCGCCAGCGAATAGTAGCCGGTATGATCTCCGAACGGGCCTTCCATCCGCTTTTCGTTCAGGTCGATGGTGCCTTCAATCACGATCTCGGCGTCTTCCGGAACTTCTAAGTCAACCGTCTTGGCTTTGACTAAGTGTACCGGCTTCTTACGGAGAAAGCCCGCAAACAGCATTTCGTCGATCCCCGGCGGGAGCGGAGCGGTGGCGGCGTAGGTGAGCGCAGGATCTCCGCCCAGCACGATCGCGACCTCGATATTCTGCTTCTTCTCGGCGCGGAGCCGCGCGTGTTCCGCGCCGACCTTGTGCATCTGCCAGTGCATGCCGGTGGTGCGCTTATCGAACACCTGCACACGGTACATGCCAACATTACGCTTCCCGGTATTCGGATCGTTCGTGAAGACCAGCGGCAGTGTGATATAGCGTCCGCCGTCCTGCGGCCAGCAGTGCAGAATCGGCAGCAGGTCGAGATCGACGGCGTCTCCGGTCAGCACGACCTCCTGGCAGCGCCCCGAACCGCTGTCGTGCCGAGGCGGCATCTTTGCCAGCACCGCCAGCTTCGGCAGAAACTCTTTCGCCGCCCGCAGCATTCCGCTCGGCACTTCCGGTTTGAGCAGGCCTTCGATCTCGCACGCGATCGTTTCGAAATCGTCCACACCCAGCGCCATGCTCATGCGCTTCCGCGAACCGAAGGCGTTTATCACCAGCGGGATACGGCTGCCGCGCGGGTTTTCAAACAGCAGAGCCGGACCTCCGTCCGGCATCTTCATCACTCTGTCCGCGATCTCCGTTATTTCGAGATAGGGATCCACGGTCGGCCGGATGCGGCGGAGCTCGCCTGCGCGCTCCAGATGCGCGATAAATTCCTGGAAATCATGGTAAGCCATCGAGTGCAACTCTCCCCTGAACACACCTCATTCAGGGATCACGCGGACATTACTTGTTATCAGTATACCTTATCTCATTGTACGAAATTCTATAGCGAGAGTTCCGTTTGAGAATTATTTCACAGAGTAGGCGCGCTTGATTTTGGCGGGCCGAACTGCTATAATACAAAAAATTCCCGCAGAGTTTCGAGGGTGGATAGGGGACAGAATGGCGCAGGATGTGCGCGTGATGCATTTCGCCGATACGCACTTCGGCGTCGAGCTGTATGGCCGCCTCGACCCGGCGACCGGACTAAACACCCGTCTGCAGGACTTCAAAAAATCGCTGATGGAAGCGGTCGAGAAGGCGCTGGATCTGGATATCCATCTTGCCGTCTTCGCCGGAGATGCTTATAAGACCCGCGATCCGCGCCAGACCGACCAGCGGGAGTTCGCCGCCTGCATTCGCCACCTGACCGAGCGTGGAATCCCGGTGGTGCTGCTGGCCGGAAACCACGATATGCCCTCGGTGCGGGGGCGGGCCAACGCCGTCGAGATCTACCGCACTCTCGGTGTCTCCGGAGTCCACGTCGTCCATCGTCCGGAACTGACCCTCATTCAAACTCAGGCCGGCCCCGTTCGTATCGCCACGATGCCTTACCTAATGAAAGGGCTCTCCGTCGCCCGTGAGGAGTTCCAGGGAAAGACACTCGACGAGTCGCGCCTCCTGATGGAGGGGAAATACGTGGACTGGCTCGGGGAACTCGCCGATCAGGTGCGCGAGGCCGACGACGCTGTTCCCACCATTTTGGTCGGTCACTTCTGGGTGAACGGCGCGCGGCTCTCCAGTTGGCAGCAGAGCTATTTCAACGACATGGAGCCGAAGGTGCCGCTCGCCGCGCTGACCGATCCTGCCTTCGACTATGTCGCCCTGGGCCATATTCACAAACACCAGGATCTCAGCCCTCACGAACAGCCGCATGTCGTCTACTGCGGCAGCCCCGACCGAATCGACTTCGGCGAAAAGGACGAAGAGAAAGGATTCGTGCTCGTTCACCTGCGCAAAGGGGGAGCCGACTTCGATTTCATTCCCGTCACCGGCAGCCGGCCCATGCTCGATATTCAGGTGGATGCCGACTGCGACGAGCCGACCGAGCGCATTCTCGCGGAGATCAAACGGCACTCGCTGCGCAGCGCGATCGTGAAAGTCTCCTATAAGATCGGACAGGAGCGGCAGGCGCTTGTAAGGGAGCGCGAACTGCGTGAAGCCCTGCAGAACGCTTTTATGACGGTGTCGATCTCGCGCCGCGTGCAGCGCGATGTCACGGAGCGGAGCCGTCAGTTCAACGAGACCCGGACGCCCCGTGAAGCGCTGGAACTCTATATCGAGCGCACCGAGAAGCTGACGCCTCATCGCGAACGCCTGCTCCAGTTCGCCGATCCACTGCTGCTGGCCGTGCATGAACAGGATATTTGATTACCCTTCCGTATTATGATTCCACTCTCCCTGACTCTCAAAAACTTCATGAGCTACGGCCCGCAGGGCGAAACGCTGCCCTTCGAGGATCTGCGCGTCGCGTGCCTGACCGGAGACAACGGCAACGGCAAATCGGCCCTGCTCGATGCCCTCACCTGGGTGCTCTGGGGCAAAACGCGGGCCTCCTCTGTCGGCAGCGTATCGGAGGACGATCTGATCCGGCTTGGCGCGGAGGAGGGCGAAGTCCGGCTGGAGTTCGAGCTGAACGACCAGCGGTACCGCGTCATCAAGAAGCGGCGCAAAGGCAAATCCTCCTCCGCGAGCGACTGGCAGCTGGCCCAGCGGGACGACGAGGGCAGCTGGATACCCATCGGCGGGAACAGCCAGCGCGAGACCGGCCGGCAGATCGTCCAGCTCCTCAACATGGAGTACGACACCTTTCTCAACTCCGCCTACCTGCAGCAGGGCCGCGCCGACGAGTTTACCCGTCAGACCCCTGCCAAACGCAAAGGGATTCTCGGCGAAATCCTGGGTCTGAATCGCTACGATCGGCTGGAAGCGCTCGCCAAAGAGAAGCACCGCGAACGCAAAGAGCAGGTCGATGAGATCGACGGAGAGCTCCGTCTGCTGGAAAATCAGGTCGCCCGCCGCGCGGCTTATCGAGAGCAGACTGCCGAGGCCGCCGCACAGCTCACCGATGCGGAGGCACAGCTGATGCGGTCTGCGGCGGCAGTACGCGCGGTGCAGGAGCAGCTCGCAAAGCTGGATCAGGTCGCTGCTGCGGTCGAGGAAGCGCGGGCCGCCTGCACCCGCATACAGGGCGAACTGACGCAGCGTGGCCGCGAGCTGAGCGATCGGACGGCGCGGGTCAAGGCGCTCGAATCGGTACGGGTGCAGCGTGCCGCCATCGTCGCAGACTACGACGGATTGAGGCAGGCCCGCCAGCGGGCGGAGCTGCTGGAACCTCAGATCGAAGAGTATCGTCGCATAAAGACGGAACACGACACCGTCTTCGCTGCCATAGAGATGGAACGGGTCCGCCTCGAAGGCGAGCTGAAGACCTTTCAGGCCGACCTGAAAAATGTGCAGCGCCGCAGCGCCGAGTGTGCCGAACTCGACCGCCGGATCGCGGCCCTGACGCAGGAGCTTGCGGAAGAACCGGAGGTCCGAACCGCGCTTGCTGCGGCGGAGGCTGCCAAGCAGAGCGCTCTGGAGGCGTTCAGCGATCTGCGTGTGCGGAACGAGCGGCTGAAACTGGAGATAACCGACCAGGACGAGTTCCTCAAAATACTGTCTGCGCCGCTCGCGCAGTGCCCCGTTTGCGAGAGCGATCTGCAGGGCGACAAGCGCCTGAAAGTTCTGGCACGGCAGACGGAGCGGCAGGAGGAGCGCAGGGCGGCCCTGAAGGCCATAGCAGGGGAAGGACGCGCGGGCAAACAGGCACTCGATGCGGCCGCAGAGAGTGCCGCCGCTCTGCAGCGGCAGGTCAACGATCTGAGCGGCAGACAGAGCCGGCTTCAGGAACAGGAGCGGCAGCGCGACGGTCTGCGTGAACAGGGACTGGATACGGAGAATGCCCAGAAACGGGTGGATACCCTGGGGAAGCAGCTGGAAAACGGAACCTTCGCCATGCCGAAACGCATTCACGCGCAGCGCCTGAAATCGGAGCTGGACGGTCTGGCGCTGATCCGACCTGAGTATGAGAGCGTTCGGGCGGCGATCAAGCGTTACGAGGGCGCCGAGAAGCGGTTTCATCAGCTTCAGGACGCGGAGACGAACTGGGACCAGGAGATCGCCGAACAGGAACGCCTGGAAACGCTTCTGGCTGTCCTGAAAACGAGTTACGAGGCTGCCTGCCGGAAACAGGAGGCCGCCGCCGCGAAACTGAACGCAGGCGAGGCGGTGCGGCGGGAGTATACGCTGGCCGAAAATCAGCGTCAGGCGTCTCAGCAGGAGGTCAACGCACTGAATGTACAGATTGGGACGCTGAACAACTATATCCGGGGCTGCGATGAGGCGGAGCAGCAGCAGAAGGCGAAAGAAGCCGAACGCAAAACGCTGCATCAGGAACAGTGGATGTATAATCAGCTGGCGGCGGCCTTCGGCAAAAAGGGGATTCAGACGTTTATTATCGAAAATGCCATTCCCGAACTGGCTGCCGAAGCGAATGAACTGCTCGCCCGAATTACCGACAATGCGATGCAGATTTCGTTCGAGACGACACGGCCGGCGCGGTCCAATAGCAATGAGATCGAAACGCTCGACATCCGTATTCAGGACGACGCCGGGATTCGTCCCTACGAACTCTTCAGCGGCGGCGAGGCGTTCCGGGTCAACTTCGCCGTCCGAATCGCGCTGTCGCGCCTGCTGGCTCGCCGTGCAGGCGCGCGCCTGCAGACGCTGATCCTCGACGAAGGATTCGGTACGCAGGACGGCAAAGGCCGTGAAAAGCTGATCGAGGCGATCGACAGTATCAAAGACGATTTTGAGAAAATTCTTGTCATTACCCATGTAGATGAACTCAAGGACGCTTTCGCGCAGCGCATCGAGATCACCAAGGATCACGAGGGTTCGCACATTCATATGCTTTGATTTGGGGGAGAGCGCCATGAGACAGGGACCGATTCAGGAAAATTTAGAGATTTATGAAGGGACGACGGTCACCACCCCGGAGCGTCCGGCCGTCAGCCTGCCCGATCAGGAAGATGAGATCGCCGACAGCATTGTCGGCGGCGGAAGCGGGTTCCTGGTGATCGTCTACGACAACGATAAGAACACGTGGGATCAGGTGGTGACCATTCTGCAAAAGGCCACGGGTTGTCCTCTGGAAGAGGCGGAGATCGAGACGTGGGAGGTAGACAATCTGGGCAAATCGGTCGTGCATCACGCCGGGCAGGAAGAGTGCGAACGCGCTGCCGGGATCATTCGCACGATCGGGATTCGCGTCGAAGTCGTGGAAGATTAGGATCTGATCCGCTATGTCTGGTTTCAACGATCTGGTTTTCGCTCTGGGCGGCATCCCGCTGGAGCGCGGGAAGAATCCGCATACGGCTCCGCTGGCGCTGCTCGAGAGTGCGGAGGATCTGGCCGGCTATCTGCGGAGCGGACGGGAAGCGCTGCTGCAGCCGCTGAAGGCAGCGCCCTGCGAGGGGGGGGACACGCTGCCGCTCAATGGCCTCGGTCTGGCGGACCGCCTGACGGATCTGACGGATGCGATGCTGGTCAGACTGTTCATGCTGGCGTGCCGCAAGGCTGGTATTCAGCCGACGGCGGCGCCGATCGCCATTGTGGCGACCGGCGGTTATGGGCGGCGGGAACTCTCGCCCTGCTCCGATATCGATATCACCTTCATTCCTCAGCGGGACGGCGATCCGGCGATCGATCGGCTTATCCGGGAGATGTTTACGCAGGTAATGGATATCTGCATCGCGCGCTGCGGTCTGGAGGTCGGATACGCATATCGGCTGTTCGAGGACTGTGGCTCGCTGGACCATCAGACCGCGACAGGACTGCTCGATGCCCGGCTGCTGACAGGCAGCAATCGGCTGTTCATTCAGTTCGAAGATGCCTACTGGATGGGTTTCAATCCCGCAGAATTCATCTTTACAAAGATCGAAGAGCGGGAAAAAGCGCTGGCGCGCTGGGGCACGACCCCGAGGGTGGTAGAACCGCAGCTGAAAGAGGGGCCGGGCGGCCTGCGCGATCTGCAGACGGCGGTCTGGATCGCGCAGGCGCGGGGACAGTGGGCGCCCGCCCGGGTGCGGGGCGAACGCGGCTTTGCCGTGCTGGCGGAAGAAGGACAGGTCGCGTCCTCCGACCTCAAGCGGCTGGAAGCGGCGAAAGAACTGATTTTTAAGGCACGGGGAGCGCTCCACGCCGTGACCGGCGCCGAACGGGATGAACTCGTCATCACCCGCCAGGAGGATGTCGCGAACCGGCTCGGGTACCGAGTGCAGGCACATGGCGACGACCGTGTGCCCCCGGTGGAACAGTTCATGGCGGACCTGTTTCCGGCGATGGCCCTGGTCCGCAGAGTGACGGATCAGGTGATCCGGCGTGTCGGGAACAGCCGCCTTATGATCGGTATCGGCCTCGACTGTAAGCGCCGCCAGATCGTGCCGGCAAACGATTCGCTGGAGACCGACGATCCTGTCTGGCTCCTGTGGGCCTGCGAACTGACCCAGAAATATAGTCTTACGCTCGGCGAGGCCGTGGAGCGCGCGATGGCAGCGCTGGTCTCGGCAAGCCCTGTGCTGAAGGATACACAGCAGGCAGCCGAAGTATTTACACAGATACTGACTCACCGGGGCCGGGTCTATCCGACACTGCAGGGGATGGCGGATCTTGGAATCCTCGGCTGGTACCTGCCGGAGTTTCAGGCGATCTTCGATCTCATACCTTACGACCCCTCCCATGACCATACGGTGGGGCAGCACTCGCTGCTGGTCGTGCAGACTCTGGAAGATCTGCTGCAGGCTGACGATCCGGAAGAGCGCATCGAAATGCGCAGGATCTATGAGGAGCTTCCGAACCCGGAGCAGCTGATCCTGGCTGCCCTGCTGCACGACAGCGGCAAAGCGTTTCACGACCGTCCGCACTCGGTAGTCAGTGCGGAGATCGTCGCGGTCGTCTGCAGCCGGCTGGGGTGGACTGAGAGCGCGACGGCGAATGTCCGGTTTCTCTGCCTGCAGCACCTGCTTATGGCGGAGACATCGCGTCTGCGCGACCTGAGCCAGGATGAGACGATTCGAGATTTTACATCCGTAGTAGACGATATGGATCGGCTCAACATGCTCTATCTGCTGACTTACGCGGACACGCGCGCGGTTGGAGCCGGAGTTTGGACGCAGGTCAAGGGTCGATTCCTGCGGGATCTGTGGCGGCGGTCTGCGGCCGTGCTGAGCGATGAGGAGCCGGTAGGGTATGATGAAGCCATGCTGGCGAGGGCGCGCCGCAGACTCCTCAAGGATCTCTCTCTCGGCAGCCTGCCGGAGGCCGAAGTCGCGGAGCATATTCAGACCATGCCGCCGCAGTATCTGCTCAACCAGTCGCTCCGAGAGATCGCGCTGCATATCGAATTTATCCGCAAACTCCGGGAGGGGCAGCCGGTTATCGACTTTATAGACGAGCCGGAAGCAACGTATACGGAGATGACGGTCTGCACTTATGACGATCCTCGGCCGGGCCTGCTCGCGAAGATCGCGGGCGTGCTCTATGCGGCGGACGTCAATATACATAGCGCTCAGGTCGTAACACGTATTCAGGTAACAGAACATATCGCGCTGGATACGCTCTGGATCGACTTCCACGGTCGCCAGTTAGCGCCTGGAAAGCGGCGCGAAGTCGTCTCGACACTGCAGGAGGTTCTGAAAGGAACCCACACGGTGCCGGAGATCCTTGCCCGCCGCAAAGAGCGTTCGCATCGCAGCCGTGGGCCGTCGTATAAGCCGATTGTCCCGCTGACGATTAGGTCTGTCAGAAATGATCTTTCCGACACCTATTCCGTCGTGGAGGCGGTGGGACCGGATGTGCCCGGCACATTCTATAAAGTGGCCGATTCGCTTTCGCGGCAGGGCTGGGACATCGCCAGCGCACGGGTCTCCCCCTGGCATGGCGAAGCCCGCTGCAGTTTTTACATTCTTGGCGCGCGCGGTCTGCGCGAAGAGGACGTTCGAGAGGTTCTTGCCTCTGTGCTGGCGCACACTCTCGAAGAAAACGAAAAGATCGTTTAACAGCTGTTTGACAGCGAACTCATTCCCCTTCTAAGGAGGTCTTTAATCATGGGAAACAGACGTTTCAGTTTGACGACCGCAGTGCTGGTCGGTCTTTCGCTGGCAGGGCTTTACTTTGTCGGTAAGACAGTGACGCCTCCGCCGCCCACTCCCCCGCAGGAGCCCAAAGTGGCGGATGCGAAAATGGGCACTCCGGCTGTGCCGGACTCCCCGGAGAAGCAGAAACAGGCTGCGGATACGGCACAGGCTCAGAACAAAGCGCGTAACGAGAAAATGAAACAGATGATGCAGGCGTCCAAGGCTGTTCCGGCAGCGAATGCCAAGGTGTTTAATCCCACTTCGATCGATACCGACAACGATTATTGGCACCATAACCTGGACGGCGGCAAGGGAGCGCAGGAGATGCGGGCCAAGGTAGCTGCGGCAGAGGCAAAACTGAAAGGTCAGGGGAGTGGGCCGCGTATGCAGAAATCACCGGCTGTTCTTCCAACGCCATAAACCGCCTCCGCCGCGCGTCCTTCCTCCTCTGTCCCGTGGCTTTTCCTGTCTGTATCCAGAGAGGAAAAGCCTGTGTTTCGAGCCTTTTGCGCCGCAGAATAAATATTTCCCTTAAAACGCTTGACAAAAAAGTCGAGATATGTTAAAGTCATTCGGCTTGGGGATGTTCGTCCGATGGCGTTTTGTTTCGGAAACGAACCTACGGATCCCACGCATCCTGCAACACAACTACTCCAGAATTTTACCGGTTTCGGAGCGTCACGCTGCCTCCCCCGGTATTCCACTGTCTCAGCGCGCTCGTTCCGCTTTCCAGCGTCATGAATTCGGGCTGAGTCCGCGTGTATTGCAGTCGGGCTGTAGAGACGTACAATCGTTCTGATTCAATTAAGGGAGGCGAAATGATGAAAAGGATGGCTTGCGCACTTGCGCTCGCTGCGGGAACAGGGCTGACACTGGGTGTCGCCACGCATACCGCTATGGCACAACCGAACCCCGCATCGGTCGTTTCGGGACTGAAACTCAGCGTAGCACCGCTCGGAACTGTCAATGCCGAGACCGCGGTCGCGCTGAATGTCAACTTTCGGGGCGGCAAAGTTCGCAGCGTCGAGGTTTACCTGGATGGCAGTCGGATCGCAAAAGAGACGATCAATACCGTAGACTCACATGGGGTGATCTCCTTTAAACTGCCTGCGTCGCTGCTCCCTGAAGGCGCACACGAAATCGTTATTCAGGCGACCGAAAACGACGGCAGTACTGCGACCACCACGACGCGTCTGCATGTCAGCCCGGCGCCGGTGGATACGATGGCCCATTTCCTCACGCCCAAGCGGAACGCCACCCTCAACGAGTTTGCACCGATCGAGATCAAACTCGACGACAGCATCAAAGACGCCTACGTGATGTTCTTCCTCGATGGTCAGTTCCTGTCGGCCCGCAACTACTCGCCGTATGTCTATACGCTCGACACCTCCAAGTTCTCCAACGGAGATCATACGGTTAAGATCGAGGTCTGGGACAGCGCAGGAGCCAGCGTGCTCAAAACGCTCACCGTTCCCGTGAAAATCAAAAATGCGGGCGGACTTACAGATCGTCAGACGCAGACCCCTGACCTGAACAATAAGCCGAAGCCATCCACCCCCGACGCTGACCTCCTGCGCGATGTCGCACAGTCCAGCCTCCCGATGACAACTCTCGAAGCGCGGTCGGCCTCTCGTCTGGCTTATTCGGGCGCGAACGCGTTCAGCAGTATCGGGGTACGCAGCAGCACGGAGCCGCGGGCACGTTACACACCGGTCAAATCGGCGTTTTCCGTTCCGGGAATATCCGTCAGCAATGCAGTCAACATCGACCTGAACCTGGTGGATCCGGCAAGCGAACTGGCGCGCATGGAAACTGGCACGGCTTCCGTTCTGCGTGGGAACACGACGGCCCCCGCCGGGAAACTGAATCCGACGGCTGCTGTCGCGACCGGCGACAATCGTCAGCCTGTCCATATGACCCCACGGACTATTGTCAGCCCCGTCTTCCCCGGCGTACTCGCGGATCCTGCCGATCTGAATGCGCTGAACACTGAGGCGGCACATGTTGCACGGCAGTCCGTCAATGTTCGCCGCGCAGGCAATGTGGCAGCGCGTCCGAGCATGAGCCTGGACGGCGGAACCACGCCCACAGCGGCGCACCTCGCTCCTGCCGCACCCGTACATCGAATCGTTCGTGTCGCTCGGCTTCCCCGGACTCATGCCGGCTCCCGCTCGATGCACAACTCTCATATGAAGACCTTTGATGTGGCGTTCGACAGCACGCAGATCGCGTTCGACGTGCCGCCGCGTATCGAGAACGGTATGCCGCTAGCTCCCTTCCGTGCGATCTTCGAGCACTCCGGTGGATCGGTCAAGTGGTACGGCGAGAGCAAGACGGTTCGCGCCATCAACAACAGCAAAGAGATCGAGATCCACATCGGCGACAATCAGGCCATGGTCAACAACCAGAAGGTCAAACTCGACGCCAAAGCCTACATCGATCGCGGCCGAACCATCGTCCCGCTGTCGTTCGTCCGGGATGCGATGGATGTCAAAGTCTCCTACGACGCTCGTACCGGTCATGTCCTGATCGAAAGCAGCAAATAGGGCGTTCCTTCGAGCGTTCCGAAAATCCAGCCGCCCTGTCCCTTCGATGTAATGGGGGCAGGGCGGCTGTTGTCATGACACAACTGCACAATCAGAACGTCTCATTATGCACAGAGGCATCGGACTGCGGCTATTTGGTGGGCGCAGGCGTCAGAGCGGGCGCTGGAGCCGCGTCCGGTTTCGATTCGGCCGCAGGAGCGGCAGTCTTGGTCTCACCCGAGGATTCGGAGGATGCGGCAGCAGGCTCTGACTTCTCTGTCTTCTCCGATTTCTCGGCGCTGTCGGACTTCTCGGTCTTTTCCGGAGCGCGTGAATCGTTAATATACCATCCGGTGCCTTTGAATACGATGCCCACGGGATAGAGAAGGCGTTTCACCCTGCCGCTGCACTGGGTGCAGATGGCGATCGGATCGTCCTTCATATTCTGGAAAACGGAAAACTCGTGTTTGCATTCGGTACACTGATAACCGTAGGTCGGCAAATTACACCTCATCTCATTTTCTAATGGGCATCGCCTGATTCTGTGCCCGAACCTCTATTATACCAAGGCCGCCGTGCCGATGCAACCGGCGTGCGGTGGGAGTATCACCCTATGTTCGCAAAATACCTCGGGTTTGCGCTGATCGCAGCAGTTCTCGGCGGAAGCGTCTATGTATCCTACCTGCAGAGGAGGCTGAAGGTTGCCGTCCGCATGCTGACGGAAGAACGCACCAGACAGCGCAGCATCTCGGCCTCATACGGGCGCATCACCGAACAGTGGTTTCCCCTGATGGAGAAATATCCCTACGATTCAGCCGACTTTCGGTTTCTGGGCACGCCGATCGACGGTGTTCAGTTTGAGGAAGACAAAATCATTTTCGTGGAGTTCAAGTCCCGCAAAGCCGAGCTTTCGACACAGCAGCGCCGGCTGAAGCAGCTGATCCAGGCCGGTAAAGTGACCTGGGAAGAGTTCCACTTTTTCGAGGAGGAGCGGTGAACCGAAACTCTCTCCACAATCTGCTCGACCGTGCCGACGGCACTCTGCGCCTTGTAGGACTGATGTCCGGAACCTCGGTCGATGGGATCGATGCCGCTCTGGTGGAGGTCGGCCATGATGGGACAGCCCTCTCCTGGCGACTGCTGGCATTCGAATGTCTGCCCTGGGAGCCGGAACTGCGCGCCGCCATCCTGAAGGCGTTTCAGCCCGACATCTCCCTGCCGTTCCTCGTCGCCCTCGACTCACGGCTTGGAGAAGCCTTCGCAGAGGCTGCGATCCATCTGGTGCAGACTTCAGGCTGGGACCTGAGCGCGGTCGATGCTGTCGCGTCGCATGGGCAGACGATCTGGCATCAGCCGCAGCCCTTCGCCGTAGGCGGAGGGTGGGGCACAGGGACACTGCAGCTCGGCGACGGCCATGTGATCGCTGCCAAGACCGGCTGTGTGGTCGTTTCGGATTTCCGCCGAGCGGACATGGCGCTGGGCGGTCAAGGCGCACCGCTCGTGCCATTCGTCGATTTTGCGCTTTTCGCACATCGTTTCGAAGGACGGCTGGTCGTCAATCTGGGAGGAATCGCGAATCTGACCTGGCTGCCTGCAGGCGCTTCGTCTGCAGGGGTACGCGCGTTCGATACCGGCCCCGGCAGCATGGTGCTGGATGCGCTGGCGCTGCACTTTACCGAGGGACGGGAGGCGTTCGACCGGGATGGTATGCTCGCCGGCCAGGGACAGCCAGACCAGCACCTGCTGAAGCGGCTGCTCGAACATCGGTACTTTGCCACGCCGCCCCCTAAATCGACGGGCCGCGAGGATTTTGGGCTGCACTACGCCGCTGAACTGATCGCGCTTGCGGACGCAGAGGGATACCGAGGGGTCGATATGATGGCGACGGTTACCGCGCTGACCGTCGAGACGATCGCACGCGCCTGTGAGCAGTGGATTCTCCCGCACGGACCGGTTCAGACCGTCATTTTGGGCGGTGGGGGCGTACACAATGCGACCCTGGTGCGGTGGCTGGGCGAAAGGCTGGCGCCGGCACAGCTCACGACACACGCCGCCTTCGGCCTGCCGGACGATGCCAAGGAGGCGGTCGCCTTCGCGATCCTGGCGTATGAGACGCTCAATGGCAGACCTGCGAATATTCCGACAGCGACCGGAGCGAACGGCCCTGCGATCCTGGGCAGGATTTCGCTTCCGCCGCCTGCGTCCGGGATTTAAGACCGGTGCAGAACGGATGCAATCGCAATCGAACGAAAGACTTGACAAATCGCTCCGTCCGCGTATATAATTTGAAAAGTGTGCAGCCAGGCCCAGGAATGGATAGCCGATGCTATCCTTTTTTCCGTTTGGGAAACACGACAACTACCTCCGAATCCCCTCGCACTCACCTGGCAGAGGGAAAAGGGAGGTTCGTTCGCCCCGTGCGACGAGCCTTGCTGCGGGGACGGAGGGCGACTTATGGCAAACATTGTGGTTGTGGGCGCACAGTGGGGCGATGAAGCCAAAGGTAAGATCGTGGACTACCTGGCAGCCAATGCGTCGATGGTCGTGCGCTATGGCGGCGGCAACAACGCCGGACACTCCGTGACAGTCGGGACCGAGGTCTACAAGTTCCACCTCATTCCCGCCGGTATCCTCAACCCTAAGATCACGTGCATCATCGCCGATGGCGTCGTGATCGATCCCCGCGTTCTGCTGTCGGAAATCGAAGGTCTGCGGGATCGCGGCGTCAGTTTCGAAAATCTGAAGATCTCCGCTTCCGCCCATGTCATCCTGCCCTATCATAAGCTGCTGGACGAACTCCAGGAGACCCAGCGCGGCGAGAACAAACTCGGCACCACCGGCCGCGGCGTCGGACCTGCTTATGTCGATAAGGCGGCGCGGGTTGGCATCCGTATGGGCGAATTCACCGATCCTGCCCGCTTTGCCGCCCGCCTGCGCGCCGTCGTTACCGACAAAAATGTGCTTCTGACGAAAGTCTACGGGGCCGAGCCTCTGGATGCAGAGGCGATTCTGGCCGAATATACGCCGTATGCAGCCGGCCTGCGCCCATACGTACACGACACCGCAGCGCTTGTCAGCAGGACAGCAAAAAATGGAGGCGGCGTCATTTTCGAAGGCGCTCAGGGAACGCTGCTGGACCTGGATCTTGGCACCTATCCGTACGTGACATCCTCGCATCCGATCGCCGGAGGGGCCTGCATCGGAACCGGCGTCGGGCCGACCCAGATAGACGGCGTGATCGGAGTCGCGAAGTCGTACACTACGCGGGTCGGAGCCGGGGTATTTCCGACCGAACTGCTGAACAGTATCGGAGAGTATATCCGCGAACGCGGCCACGAGTATGGCACCACGACAGGGCGGCCGCGCCGGTGCGGCTGGCTGGACACCGTGATCCTGCGTTATGCGGTGCAGGTGAACGGGATGAGCTGCCTGTCTCTGGGGCATCTCGATGTGCTGAGCGGTCTGGACGAGGTCAAAATCTGCGTCGCCTACAAAACGGACGCAGGCGAAACCCTGCACGACCTGCCCGCCGATCTGCCCTTCCGTACGGACTGTCAGCCGATCTATGAGACGCTGCCGGGCTGGAAAGAGGACGTTACCGGGGTGCTGTCCATGCAGGATCTTCCTCCGAATGCCCTGTACTTCATCCAGCGGGTACAGGAACTGGTCGGTATACCGATCGCAACGCTCTCTGTTGGCCCCGCACGCGAGCAGACCATTCTGTTCGATAATGTGCTGAGAGACATTCTGAAACGCAGCGTCCAATAATGATCCGTTCCATCTGGCCTTTCTGTCTCTCTTCGTATTGACAGAAAGGCCGATTTGGGGTAAAATATTACTGCTTGAAACGAGAGCATAGCTCAGTTGGTAGAGCAACGCCCTTTTAAGGCGTGGGTCCTGGGTTCGAGTCCCAGTGCTCTCATCTAGAGCCCAAAGAAATCCTGGCGGAAGTATACGACTTCCGCCAGGATTTCTGTTTTTGAACGTCAATGCCGGTGGAAATAGTGGATCAGGAACAGGAATTGTCATGATCGTGGACGGTAAAGTGTCGATACCCAAGATCGGCCTTGTCAAAGTGCGTCTGCATCGTCCGATGGAAGGCGAGATCAAGTCTGCCACTCTCAAGCAAGAGCCGAGCGGTCACTGGAACGTCACCTTCGTCAGCCATCTCGAACTGCCCGATGCTCCTCCCACCTGTGAAAACCCTGTCGGTATAGATGTGGGGCTTGCGTCTTTCCTCACTCTCGATAGTGGGGAGAAGGTCAAGCCTCCCAAGTTCTACCGCAAAGGGGAGTGCAAACTACGAAGGGCACAGCGCAAACTCTCCCGATGCAAGAAGAACAGTCACAATCGACAGCAGGCAAAGAAACGGGCTGCCCTCTGTCACGCCAGAG
>JAYTGR010000567.1:0-1486 GCA_043733205.1 Chthonomonadaceae bacterium | reverse complement strand
GTGTCTCGCTTGCAACCAGATAGGTGACCACCAGATGCGTCGCGTCGAGGGCGGCCAGACCGCCCGTATAACCGGCCACGGTGTAGGTGCGCACGATCTCGAACCGACTATCGATGCGAACGACCTGTCTGCTGATGCCGCCGCTCAGGTAGAGATCCCCGTCTGCCCCGATCTGCGCCGAGGGAAACAGGGCATCGACATGCAGTGTCTGGACGACGGTGCTGGACACAGGATCGACGATGGAGACCTCTGGGCGGTCCTGTCCGGTGTAGTAGCCAGTATTGAGAACCACGATATGCCCGGAGTATGCGATGGCCTCGTAGGGAAAACGCCCTACGCCTACGGACGCGCCGGCGGGAGCCAGCCGCCAGCCGTTTGGGAGCGGCAGCTCCGCACTGTCCTTTTGCGCGGTCCGCTGTGCGCGTTCGACCCGCGCTTTCATGGCGGCATAAGGCGTCCCCTTAATGCTTTCCCACAGCTCGCGATTCAGACGCTCTGCGTCTGCAGGATCGTCCGCATCCAGTTCCACCCTGCCGGTTGATGGCGGAACCCTCTGCGCTGTGGCCCGGCCCACACTGAAACCCAATATCATACAGCAGAGGAAGAGAGTGCAAACCCTTTTCATACGGAACTCCTTCGAATAATGGTCCTGCCTGTCGTCTCGATACCGGTAAGTTCGGCGGAAGATGGCGTTGTTCCTTGTCGGCTGGAATGCTGGCGTAATCAGCAGGAATTTGCGGGAAGGCAGTGGAATAGGATCCTGCCATAGAAAGAGGTTTTGCTATGAAGTGTCCAAAATGCGGAGCAGAGCTGCTTCTGTCAGAACAGGAATGCACTCGGTGCGCTGAGAATGCCGCACAGCCGGCTGCATCTTCCGTTCCTGCGAGTGAAACGCTGGCCTCCTCTTCCCCACGACCGTTTGCGAAGATCACGCCCTATTCGGGGCCTTATCCCCCCGCGTATGTGCAGGTTTCCTCGTCCGAGTCGAGGCCCGGCCCGATCAACATGCTGGCAAAACTGATCGGGCCGTTGTGGTCCGCAGTCGTCCTGATATGTATCCTGGTGAACTCCAACGCATCGGGCGCAGAGCATTGGAGCAGCGCCGACAATGCGAGCGGAGGAGGTGTCAGTCCGTACTTCTGGCTGGGTCTCTGGGCGGTGGTCGTCGTTCCGGCTTTTCTGATCTACCGTGTCACCCGTCCAAAATCCCTGCGCGACCGGCGCGCCTTCCATCCACGGACGAAGCAGCTGCCATAGGCAGTGGATGGAAGGCCGTGCGTCCCGTTCCAAATATTTTCATGCGTGAGGAGAAACGATCTATGTCGATCTACAGAATGTCAGTATGTGCCGCGCACAGGATTTTCGCCCTCGCTGTGATACTGGGCTGTCTCCTGACCGCCCAGTTCCCGACAGCCGCTGCAGAAACGCCCGGTCCCTGGCCGGAGGCGCAGGCGCAGAAGTGGCAGCAGAAACACGGCTGGCTGGT
>JAYTGR010000566.1:0-4527 GCA_043733205.1 Chthonomonadaceae bacterium | reverse complement strand
CGACGGCGAGGCGGGACTGTCCGCTCTCCAGCCGCTGCCGCACCTCCCGCTTCTCTTTCGCGCCCAGGCTGCCGATCGAAAGCTCAACGGAGTGCCCGAGCGGTTCAAGTAACCGTCTGAGCACGATCGCATGCTGCGCGGCCAAAATTTCGGTCGGGGCCATGAGCGCGGCCTGATAGCCGTTCTCCACCGCCATCAGCATCGCGGCCAGCGCGACCATCGTCTTGCCGCTGCCGACATCTCCCTGCAGAAGACGGTTCATGGCGCGGCCGCTGGCGAGGTCCGCGCCGATCTCCGCGATGGCGCGCTGCTGCGCTCCCGTCAGCTGAAACGGCACGATCACGGCCAGATCCGCACGCAGGCGTTCCGAATCGACCTTAAAGGTGATGCCGCGCGCCTCATGGCTGTTCGCACGCCGCCGCAAAGCGAGCAGAACCTGCAGCAGAAAAAACTCTTCGAAGATCAGCCGCCGGCGCGCCGCTTCGAGATCGGCCATGGTCTCCGGAAAATGGATGCTGCGCAGCGCCTTCTGCGCGCTTATGAGCTGATGACGCAGGATCACATCGGGCGGCAGACTCTCCTCGACACAGCCCACATGCGTCTGCAGCACGGTGTCGATCATGCGGCGCAGGCGCGCCTGCCGGATGCCTTCGGTCGCCGGATAGACGGGAACGATGCGGTTGGCGGAGAGCGAGTCTCCGTCCTCCCCGATCTCTTCCCACTCCGCGTTCTGGATCTCGATCGCCCAGCCGGACCGGCGGGCCTGCCCATAAGCGACGATGGTCTTCCCAGCCGCCTGCAGGGTCTTAAAACTCTTTTCGAGGTAGGGCTGATTGAACCAGAGGAGCTTCAGCGCACTGCCGTCGTCGTCGAGCAGCACTTCGGTGATCTGCACGCGCGGCTTAGGATATTTTGTGGTCGCGGCGATGATCCGGCCGCGCACCGTGACGAACTCACCGCTCTGCACCTCTGCTATCGCCCGAAAGCGGGTACGGTCTTCCCAGCGGCGCGGCAGATGCCGCAGCAGATCGCCGACCGTGCGCAGTTCCAGCTTTTCGAGGGTCGCGGCAGCCTGTGGCCCGACGCCTTTCAGAAACTGAAGGGGATCGTCCAGACGGGGAGCCGTCCCACTGCCCGGCCTGGGCGCAGCGCGTACAGGTTCGTTCTGACCTACCGGCACGTCCGCCTCCTCTAGTTCCGGCGCGTACACAAGAGCCTCCCGGACACCAAGGTATTGTGACAGACGCCCTGTCCGATTGTCAATGTAGCATACAACAAAACAGACGGCAACTCTCCGCCGTCAGCCCGCATAGTATACCCTAGTTTTCCCCCTCCAATGTTTCGGTTCGCCCTTGTTACCTGTTAGACCAGAAATGCAGCGGGACACGGCCGTCGTTGCTGTGTCTGTTGGGGGCCGCCCCACTAACACAACTTGGGCGTTGTATCGCAATGACCTCTGACATTGACGCCTGTGCCCAAGCCGATCAACTCCCTCATAGGCAATTTCGTCTTCCGCGATAGCAATGTATTGAAATCCGTGCCTGGCAATGGACTAAAGTCCTTCGCTAGAGGCGCTTCGCGCCGAAGGTCCGCCTGCGCGGACACATTTTCTGATGCTCAGAATGTGGGTTGGAAATGTTGTTATGATCGCACCCGCCGTCCATGCGGACGATCCCCCGAAAGCGCGAAGCGAGGGGGGATAAGCCCTTGATTCTATCAGTGAACGCCTGATCCTTCATCTCTGCGCGGGCACAGAGCCATTGCTTTCCGGCAGCAAAACTGCTCTGGTTCTGATGTCGCTCCGTCCGAATGAACGGCCCGGTGAAGCCGCGCAGCGAAGGACAACGTCCTTTGCTTTGGGATCACATCCCTTGATTCTTAACAGGCCGTTCCTTTCGTTTCCTGAAGTTCAGGCGACAGCATACCCCGTGTAAGGACGGACGCCCTGGGAGTGGAAGGAGCGGGGGCCTCCGAGATAGCAGTATTAGGAGCATGGGGAGAGAGCAGAGCCCACTGGAACGTTGTCTGTGCCGTGGGCCTGCTTCTCTCTCTCCGTGCGCTTGGGGTGCTGGCTAGGATGCGATCAGGGGCGCGTCGGCTTCGCTGGCGTCGGTGTTGGCCGGAAAGTAGGCCGGGACGCGTGGAGGCAGCGTGAGTGTATTCAGGTACTCGATCACAGCCGCATTGAAGGCCGTAGCCTCTTCGTCGTGCGGCAGCATGCCGCTGTTTTCGAAGATCCGCAGGCGGGCATTGGGGTTCTGCTCGTAGAAGGCACGGGCGTCTTCCACCGGCGTCACTTTGGACTGGCGGCCCCAGACGATCAGCAGCGGCTGCTGGATCTCCGGATAGATCTGCGTGACATTGCAGGTCAGCAGGCCGGAGAGGAACGAGCGCAGCGCATACTGCCCTCCCGGCTGGTGCGCTGCGCGATAGTAGTGATCGACCAGCGTCGGTGTAACGCGCGCAGGGTCCACATAGAGGTGCTGACGCAGATACGATTCGATGTAGCTGCGGGACGCGATCCCGTTGTAGATACTCTGCCCGTAGGCAGGAATATTGAAGGCTCCGAACGCCAGCGGACTGAGCACCGGCAGCGGGCGCAGCAGCCGCTCCAGCCCGGTTGGGGCGATCAGCACCAGCCGTTCGACCAGTTCCGGGCGCAGGGCAGCCAGTTTGATGGCGTAGGCGCCGCTCAGCGAACTGGCCATCACATACGCTGGCTCCTGCACCACGTCCCGCATAAAATCGACCAAGGCGGTGACATAGATGTCGGCGGTATAAGCGATATCGCGCCGGGCGGACCGGCCGAAGCCCGGCAGATCGACAGCGTAGACGCGAAAATGCTCTGAGAGCGCGTCGAAGTTCTGCCGCCACTCGTACGACGATTCGCCGGCGCCGACGCCGTGGATCAGGACAAGCGGACGTCCTTCGCCGCGCACCTGATAGGCGATGGAGCCCAGCGGCCAGGCGTACTCGCCGCTGTCGCCGGGCAGCGCCGGCTCCAGCGGACGACTGCGCGCGGCGATGGCGAGATTGATAACGGCAGGGATGGCAAACGCGGCCCCCGCCAGCAGTGCAAACCGTGCAGCACGATTCATAAACGATTTCCCCTGGTCAGAACGCTTCGGCAGCGGTCGCACCGTATTTACGCAGTATCTCTTCGATCTCGAATTCGGTCAGTTTGCCGGTGACATTGATGCTGAGCACAGGCGACCCGGCTTCGAGATGCGTGTGCAGCAGCTGCGCTTTGTCTTCCGGCACACCCAGGTCGGTCAGATAACCGAAGACGCCTCCAGCGATACCGCCTGCGGCTGCGGTCGCCGCCGCCAGTCCAGCTACCAGCATGCCCGCCCCGGCGACCCAGCCGATACCGGGCACTGCGACCACAGCCATACCGAGCAGAATCCCCAGGCCAGCGCCGATTCCCACGCCGCCTAGCGCGCCCTTGGCCGCGTCTGCACCGGTCGTTGTGGTGATTCCAGAAGCGGCGTCCGCCTCATTACGGTTCATGTCGATGACGTGCGGCCGGTTCTCATAGTGCAGTGTATCCTCGGAGGTAGTCGCGGGCAGAGCGGCGATAGAGGCCGCCCTCGGCGATGTGACCGGCGCCAGTGGGGCTGCGACTGAGACAGTGTTGAGAGGAGTGCGGTCCGGTATCTCCGCACCCAGCGCATCGTAGCGATAGCCCGGTTTTGGATCCCCTGCCGCTATCTCGCGGTACGTCAGCGGCGTCTGGGGCACGGTGGGAACTGGCGGAACGACAGCCGCCGCCTCTGCGAGGGGCCTCTGACCGGGCAGCGGCACCTGAGCCGGAGGAACGGCATCGACGGCATGGGTGAGCGGAGCCTGATGCGGGATTGGGTGCCCCTCCGCATCGACAGGCGTCGGCAGCGTCGAGTGCGGCAGAATGAAACTGATGTCCTGCGTGGCGATTCCATGATCCAGCAAAGCGCCGGCCGCCTTTTCGGCGTCGTGCTCGGTTGGGAAGGTCGCATAGATAGTATGTGCCATAATCGTGTTCTCTCTCCTTGGGAATTCGGCCAGGACACCGCCTCGGCAATCTCCTTCTTCGGAAATCGCCGGGCGACGCCATGACGCTCATACCGAAGGGACGCCTCTCAACCGGGCGAGGTTCCCGAATATTCGGAGGGCAGAAGAAGACGGCATTCGCGGAACAACTCGCCCGCCTCAAACGTCCTTTAGACGCAGGGGAGCCAAAACCGCAAATGCCATCCTGACAGCATACAGTCTGTCCGCAGAAGAGTAACGGATCCGGCAGGCGCAGGCTCTCGATCGATTTTAATGAAGCCCGAAAGTGAGTTTCGCGGCGGCAGGCAGGGGAAAAGCAATGGCAGAGACAACGGAAGAGATAATGGCAGAGAACTGGCTGGACAGTTTCATCGGCCAGCGCGTCACGATTATCACGCTGCAGGGCAGCGAAGAGCGCACCGATCCAGGTGCCTTGCTGCGGATCGCCGACGGATGGGTACAGTTGGTTAAGGACAACGGCGAGATGATCCTGGTGCC
>JAYTGR010000565.1:0-4532 GCA_043733205.1 Chthonomonadaceae bacterium | reverse complement strand
CCCCGGTGTCCCATCTGATTCTCGACACCATTGGGGAGCTGGCGAAAGTGTATGCGGTCGCATCTGTCGCGTTCGTCGGCAACAGTTTTTCGCCGGTCAACAAGGGCGGCGGCCAGAACCTCCTGCAGCCCCTGGCGCACGGCAAGCCGGTGCTGTTCGGTCCGCTCACGGCCACGATTCGGGCCGAAGTGGCCCTGGCGATAGAAGCGGGCGTCGGATTTGAGGTCGCGGACGGTGCAGCCCTGGCACAGCAGGGACTGCGTCTCCTCACAGACCCCGACCTGCGGTGCGAGATCGAGCAGAGGGCTATAGCGCTGATCTCTGCCAATCAGGGCGTCTCGGCACGTTATGCGGAGGCCGTCGTGGAGATGGCGGATCGCGCGGGCAGGACTCCGCCGGTAAGCGGGCGATGAATCGCATGAAGCAGGAGCAGCGCCGTGGCCGCCTCCTCTGAACACGGCCTGCAGGACCGGCATTCCGGGTTCGAGAGCTATCTGCTGGCGGTCGCGCGGGGCCGTCCCGGCCTCGTGCCGATCCTGCTGCGCGGCCTGCTTTCCGCCCTGGCTCCGGTCTACTGCGCCGGTCTGGAACTCTATCTGCTCCCCTACCATCTGGGTATACGCAAACGCCGCCGCCTCCCCTGCCCCGTGCTCGTTATAGGAAATTTAACCACCGGAGGCACCGGCAAAACCCCCATGACACAGGCCCTCTGCCGCCTGCTGCGCGCGGCAGGCAAACGGGTCGTCGTCCTGAGCCGCGGCTACGGCGGCCGCAACGAATACGGATGCGCGGTCGTTTCGGACGGCGAGCATCTGCTGCTGACGGCACAGGAGTCTGGAGACGAAGCTTTTCTGCTGGCATCGACGCTGCCCGGCATTCCGGTGGTCGTCGGCAAGGATCGCCGTGTGACCGGTGCATTGGCCTGCGAGCGGTTTCAGCCGGATGTGATCGTCCTGGACGATGGGATGCAGTTCTGGCAGCTGCACCGTGATCTCGACATCGTTTTGCTGAACGCCTGTGAGCCGTTCGACAACGGCTGGACTTTCCCACGCGGCCTCCTGCGGGAACCCCCTTCGCATCTGCGCCGGGCTGGGATCGTCGTCCTCACCAACGCGCAGCGTGCCGGGGTTGCTCAGGTCGAGACGGTCCAGCACCGGGTCGCAAAGCTGGCTCCTGGCGTTCCGATTTTCACTGCGGACCTCACACCGACTGGATTACGCGATCTGGCGGGTAAAATGAACTGTCCCCTTTCGTGGCTGGAGGGCCGCCGTGTCGCAGCGCTGTCCGCGCTCGGCAATCCATCGGCTTTCGAGGCGATGCTGGAAACACTCGGCGCAAGCCTGATCGCCCGATACCGCTTTCGCGATCATAAGCAGATTTCCAAAGACGAATTGGCGCAAGCCTGCCATGAGGCGAAAGATGCAGAAGCCGAAGTCGTTATTACAACAGAGAAAGACGCGGTCAAGCTCAATGCGGATGATATGGCTCTTCCTTTGCTGAGCTTACAGGTCGAGATGCAGATTGCAGGCGAAACCGATCTCTGGAACGTAGTGGATGGTGTCCTCTCTTCCCATTCCCGAATTACTGGAAAGTAACTGTTTTTATGGCGTATCAAACGACACTGGCACCGGAGACGAATGGAACGCCTTTGCGGAAGCGGATGGAACGGTCGGCGGGCCGCATGCTGATCCGGCTTCTAGCAGGACCAATTCGTACTTTACCGCTGCCTATGGCGCGGGCATTCGGCGTGGGGCTGGCGTGGGTCGCGTTTCGAACCGTGGGGCGATACCGGCGGGTCGCGCGCAAAAATTTGGCGCTGATCTACCCCGAAAAGCCTGCACCGGAACGGGAGCAGATGGCGCGGGCGGTCTTTCGCCATTTTGGGTGCATGGCAGGCGAGTTCCTGAAACTGCCTCGCCTCGATAAAGCTATGGTAGAGCGCATGGTGGTGGTAGAGGGCGAAGAGAATTTGCGGCAGGCGCTCGCAAGGGGCAAAGGGGTGCTGCTCATTACCGGCCATTTCGGCAACTGGGAGTTTATGGCCCGCTGGCTCTCGTCGCATGGGTATCCGATCAATGTCGTTGCCCGCGATGCGCGAGATCCTACCGCGACAAAGCTGCTGACAGATACGCGCGAAGGCAATGGTGCGCAGGTTCTCTACCGTGGCAACTCGGCGCGGGCCGTGCTGCAGTGCCTGAAAAAGAATGAGATCGTCGCTCTGCTTCCGGATCAGAACGCTGCCGATGTCTTTGTGCCATTTATGGGGAAGCGAACAGGAACCGTCGATGGGCCCGCCATCATTCATCTGAAAATGGGCGCACCGCTGCTGTTCAGTTGGTGTATTCGCCTGCCGGACAACCGGTTTCAGCTTACCTTCGAGCCGCCGGAAGTCGTTCTCTCGACCGGCGATAAAAGTGCTGATGTCGAGCGGACGATGACACTGATCAATGCCCGGCTGGAGGCGCAGATCCGACGCAATCCAACCCAGTGGCTCTGGCTGCACGACCGCTGGAAGGCCTCACCTGGTGTTTTTCCGGACAGCGATTTTCACGCCGAAGATTTGCGCGCGAGTTCTGCCAGGTCGCGGGAAGAGCTGCGCCGGCGGCACGGCGCGCCGCAGCCTGAAGAGACGGAGGTTCAGCCCTAATGGCGCTGAAACCGCCCGATATGCACTCCATTCAACGGGTGCTGATCATCAAGATGAGCGCACTCGGCGATATCGTACATGCCCTTCCGGTCGCGGCGGCGCTGGGAGAGACCTATCCGCACCTGGAGATCTCGTGGTTTGTGGAGGCGCCACTGGCACCCCTTCTGACCGGCAATCCGTACCTGAAAGAGGTGATTGCGCTGCCGAAATACCGTGGGAAAGACCTCCGTTCGGTGCGCTGTCTCCAGGATGTCGGGCGCCATCTGCGTGCGGTGCGTGACCGCCGTTTCGATCTGACACTCGATCTGCAGGGACTGACCAAAAGCGCGGCCGTCGCCTGCGCCTCCGGTGCGAAGCTGCGATTTGGCTACCACTGGCTGCGCGAGATCGCCCGGATGGTGGAACAGCCCATTCCACATCGGCCTGAAAGCCTGCATATCGTCGATCAGTACCTCGATGTGGCCCGGTTTCTAGGCGCGCCTGCCGAGCAGCCGATCTTCCCCTTCCATATACCAGATGCGGACCAAAGTGCCGTTGAGGCGATGCTCTGCGCGGAAGGTCTCAGCCCCAGTATGCCGTTCGTCGCCTTAAATCCGGCCTCGGCCAAGGCGATCAAACAGTGGGGAGCCGAGCGTTACGCGGCTCTGAGCGATGCACTTTACACACAGAATGGCCTGCCCTCGGTGCTGGTCACGGCGGATATGGCAGTCGCTGCTGCGGTCATTTCTGCAGCACAGCGCCCAATCATCAGCCTCGCAGGGCGCACAACCTTAAAGCAGCTGGCGTGCGTGCTGCAGCGCAGTACGGTCCATGTGTGCGGCGATACCGGATCAGGGCACCTCGCGGCGGCGCTGGGGCGCCCGGTCGTCTCGATCATCGGCCCCACCGATCCAGAGCGCGTCTGTCCTTACGGACAGCGTGCCAATACGCTCAGCAGGCGGGAGAGCTGTGGCACGGCCTGCGACTGGCACCATTGCGCGTTCGCTCACCCACACTGTCTCGATGCGATCACTGTTGCCGAGGTCGCCCGTAAAGTAGGCAGTCTGCTGTCTGTATAGCGGGAGAGATAAGAAGGAATTAGATAGTGTCATCAATCGTCTATGGTATCGAGCAGGCGCCAGAGGCCGCAGAAGTCGCGGAACTCTATCGGCGCGCGGGTTTGATCCGGCCTGTGGACGATCTGGAACGCATGGGGCGGATGATCGCTCATGCCAATCTGATCGTCTGTGCACGGGACGGAGAACGACTGGTCGGGGTCGCTCGGGCGCTGACGGATTTCAGCCACTGCTGTTATCTCGCCGACCTCGCCGTAGATGCAGAGTATCAGCGGCAGGGGATCGGCAAGACCTTGATAGCGCGGGTTTATGAGGCGATCGGGGAGGAGGCGATGCTGCTCCTGCTTTCGGCGCCAAAAGCCATGCCCTACTATCCGCATGTCGGGTTTAACGCCGTCGAAAACGGCTGGATCATTCCGCGCCGCCGCTGACGGCAGGAAATCGAGTGGGTTGTGCAGAACTATTCGACCTGATCCTGGGGATGAGGACAGGCGCCGAAAATCGTGGGATGGAGTGACGGATGGAGCTGCTTCAGGTTGATCTGAACAAAAATGATGTCGAGTATTCCGATGGGCTGTGCCGGCAGCTGGAACGGGGCAATATTCTGCTGCTGCCCACCACACCGTTCCTTCCGACCGAGGAGGAGTGCGCTTTCCTGCGCGGCCAGAAGCAGACAGATCAGGGATCTCATAAGAACATCGCTTACAAGCCGCACCTGCACAAGGTGACCGGAGCGGACACATCGGATGCCGCGAACGCAGAGCAGATGCGCACCATTCTGGCGCGCTACTCCGAGGGTGCGCTGGAGTGCCTCAGCCGCCTGTTCCCCG
>JAYTGR010000564.1:0-1491 GCA_043733205.1 Chthonomonadaceae bacterium | reverse complement strand
AGTTCTTCCGCACTATTCCGTTCGAGCTTTCGGAGGCTGCGCGGCTCGACGGCTGCTCGGAGTGGCAGATCTTTCGGCAGGTGATCATGCCGCTCTCGAAGCCTGCGCTGGCGGTGGTAGCGCTGTTCTCGTTTATGGGCACCTGGAACGACTTCCTCGGCCCGATGATCTATCTGATCGACCAGAAGACGTTCACGCTCGGCCTCGGCCTGCAGGCCTATCAGAGCCAGCACGGCGGAACGCCCTGGAACCTGCTGATGGCCGCCTCCGCGATGGTGATGCTGCCGATCATCGTGCTGTTCTTCTTCGCGCAGAAACAGTTTATTCAGGGGATCGCGGTCACCGGGCTGAAAGGCTGAAGAGCGGCGGACGAGGGAGACGGACAGGATGATACGATGGGGAATTATCGGCTGCGGCGATGTCGCGGAAGTGAAGAGCGGGCCGGGATTTCGGCTTGTCGAGGGCAGTGACCTCGTCGCGGTCATGCGCCGGGACGGCGCGAAGGCCGCCGACTATGCGCAGCGGCACCGCGTGCCGTACTGGTTCGACAGCGCAGAGGCCGTCATCCGGCACCCCGAAGTGGACGCAGTCTACATCGCGACGCCGCCCGGCTCTCATCTCGACTATGCGCTGGCCGTCTGCGCGGCAGGCAAGCCCTGCTATGTCGAGAAACCGATGGCGCGAAGTCATGCGGAGTGTGCAGCGATGGTGGAAGCCTTCGCGGCGGCGGGGCTGCCGCTTTTTGCGGCCTTCTACCGGCGCAGTCTGGCGCGGTTCATCAAGGCGAAAGAGATCGTAGAGACGGGCGGCATCGGGCAGATCACGGGCGTAAGTTATCGGTTTGCAAGCCCATCGCATCGCCGCACCGATGCGAGCCATCTGCCCTGGAGACTGCAGGCCGAGGAGGCGGGCGGGGGACTGTTTCTCGATCTGGGCTGTCATACCCTGGATATTCTGGACTTCATCGTCGGCCCGCTCGGCGGCGTCGAAGGCGTGGCGGCGAATCTGGCCGGACCCTACGATGTCGAGGATTCGATTGCGATGCGTTTTCGCACTCCCTCCGGTGCGCTGGGCACGGCGGCGTGGAACTTCGTCAGCGGCGTGAATACCGACATTATCGAGATCGACGGCACCGATGGACAGCTCTCTTTCTCGACCTTCGGCAATGAACCGGTGCGCCTGCGCACTCTGCCGGGAGCGCCCTCGACCCTCTTTCCTGGGCAGGATGCAGCCTCCCCCGGCACCTGGGGGGGCGCCGGCCTCCAGGACGAGACGCTCGATCTCCCCAATCCCCTCCATATCCAGCAGCCCCTGATCCAGACGATCGTCGATGAACTGCACGGCAGAGGCTCCTGTCCCAGCACGGGCGTGACGGCCTCGCGGACCGCCCATGTCATGGACACCGTGCTGAACAGCTTTTACGGCGGCCGGGAGGATGCCTTCTGGGCACGTCCCGAAACCTGGCCAGGCCGGCGTCCACGCTAAGAGCCT
>JAYTGR010000563.1:0-1493 GCA_043733205.1 Chthonomonadaceae bacterium | reverse complement strand
GCGGGCGTTTACGCTCGATCTGGGCGGCGGCAAGGATGCGGCGCAGGCGGAGGCCGTGGTCAAGGAGCTGGGACTGGAAGCGCAGTGGGAAGCCATCCGGATGCCGGCGGAACGCGTGAACCTGGAAGCCGCGATCGGCGTCATCGAGGACTATCATCCGCTGGACGTGGAGTGCGCGGCCGTTGCCCTCTGCCTGCTGGAAGGCATTCGGGAGCGCTATCCGAACCTCAAATATCTGCTGGACGGCGACGGCGGCGACGAGAACCTGAAATCGTACCCGCTCGAAGACTCCGACCTCACCCTGTCGAGCGTCCTGCGCAACCCGATGCTCTACCAGGAGGGCTGGGGCGTCGAGAACATGAAGCACAGCCTGACCTATTCGGGCGGACTGTCGCGCGCCTATGTCCGCACCTATGCTCCTGCGAAACAGTACGGCTTCGAGGCGCTCTCTCCTTATACCGTGCGCTCCGTGATGGCGGCAGCCCTCGCCATTCCCTTCGAGACCGTGCTGGACGGCAGCATAGAACGGCTCTATGCCCTCAAGCAGCAGGTCGTGCAGGCAGGAGTTGCAGCGGTCATCGGCATCGACATGCCCGCCTATCCGAAGCGGCGGTTTCAGGACGGCGTCGGCGGCGAGAGCTATCGGGCCTGGCGTGTCAGCAAGACCTGGTGCCGGCACACCTTCCTGCGCCAGTGGGAAGAGCGTCTGAAGGAGGCCTGGGATCCGCAGAACGAGCGGCTCTCCGGCAACGTCGTCCCGGCCTCGATGCAGCCCCTCCGCTGATGCCTGCCGAGCCTTTCACCACTCCCGTCTCAGCTCCCGATGCGGCAGCGGCGGCCGCGATCTATCCGGATCGCGCCGCCGCGCGCACGCGCTGGATCGCAGCGCGGCGCGGCCCCAAGAACGCCCTCGATCCCGCCCTTCCCTACGCCTTTCTATGGGAGGAGGAGGCCGGCGCGGCCGGCGAACCTGTTCCGACGGCCACCCTCTTTCTCACCAATCGGGAGTGCCCCTATCGCTGCCTCATGTGCGATCTCTGGAAGAACACCCTGGACACCCGCGTTCCCCTCGGCGCCATCCCCGCGCAGATCGCCTGGGCGCTGGAGCGGCTGCCTGCCGCCCGCCAGATCAAGCTCTACAACGCCGGCAGCTTCTTCGACAGCCAGGCGATCCCTCCCGAAGACGACGCGGAGATCGCCCGCCTGATATCAGGTTTCGAACGGGTCATCGTGGAGTGCCATCCCTCCCTGGTGGGCAGCCGCTGCCTGCAGTTCGCGCAGCGTCTTGACGGGAAACTCGAAGTCGCCCTGGGGCTGGAGACAGTTCACGCGCCGACGCTCGAACGTCTGAACAAACGCTTTACGGTCGCCGATTTTCGCCGTACCGCCGCTCTTCTGCGCGCCAACGACATCGATCTGCGCGTCTTTCTGCTGCTCCGTCCGCCGTTTATGACGGAGGCGGAGGGTCTGGAATGGGCCTGCCGCTCTCTGGA
>JAYTGR010000562.1:0-11858 GCA_043733205.1 Chthonomonadaceae bacterium | reverse complement strand
GTTCCATGTCGCGCACCCGATAGATGAACTCGCGGATGCCCATAGTCCAGTCGCTGTTCGCCATCTGGAGCAGTTTGCGCACATTCGCCAGCCGCCGTCTGCCATTCGTTCGACATAGGAGACGGGCGTCGTACAGAGTCTGGGAGATCAGGCGTTCCAGGAGATGGCCGACAGGCAGGCGATCCTCCTGCTCCCGCAGGCGGTCGAGAATCGCGACAAACTTCCGCAGCTTCGCAGCTTCGGCAGGCGGGAAGGTGGGATCCTCGTGCAGGCGATAGAGAGCGGGATAGAGGGCGTGATCGGGCCTGCTGCTAGCTGCGTTCACGATTTCGCCCTCCGCTCCGTTGTCCTGAGCGAGCCGTGCCAGACGGGTGAGGGTATCCATGTCGGCTCCGACGAACGGGGAGCGCAGGGTGGCAGCCAGCGCCACATCGTTCATGGGAGTATCGATGACCGTCAGGACATTGACGAGATCGCGTATCTCCGGCCGGGCATAGTAGCCGCGGCCGCCTCCGACCACAAAGCACGGCAGGCCTCGGCGCGCAAACGCCTCTTCGTACTTCTGTATATCGGTCAGGGCGCGAAACAGCACCGCGATGTCTCGGTAGGCGACAGGCTCGCCACACCGTGGATCGGTCTGCGCCGTCAGCCGCAGTTCCCGGTCTTCGACGAGGCGTTCGATCCGGGCCGCCAGCGCCTCCGCTTCAAGCGTCACATAGTCGCGCCGATAGACGCCTTCCGTCAGCAGAAGCTCCAGACTGGGCACCGTTTTCAGGCCGAACTCTGCGCCTGCCGTGAGCGGCACAAACGGCGTCTCTTCATGCCGCCAGGCCTCGCCGAAAACTTTGGCGACAGTCTGCAGGATCTCCGGTCGGGAGCGAAAATTGGCGGCGAGCTGCACATGTTTTCCGAGGGAGTTCTCCCGATAGCGGCGCTCCAGGGCGCGGAACAGCGAAGGGTCGGCGCTGCGAAAGGCATAGATGCTCTGCTGGACATCTCCCACGACAAAAAGGAAGTTCCGTGATACGTTTGTATCCTTGTTTTTCTCAGGAACATGGAGCAGTTCCAGGAGACGCATCTGCAGGGCATTGGTATCCTGGAACTCATCGACCATCAGATGCCGGAACTGACGACGATAGCGGTCCCGCACGGTCGGGGAGTTTTCCAGCAGACGTACGCCTTCGGTCTGAAGATCGTCGTTATCCAGAGACCCGCGTTCGGCCTTCGCCTCGTCGTAGGCTTCCCAGACCGCGAACGCCAGGCCCCAGAGATGGCAGCACAGGCGTGTACACTCCTCTTCCCTGCCAGCGGTATAGACAAAGAGCGTCTGGATGCCTTCGCAGAGCGCTTTGAGTCTCCCGCAGATCTGTGCCAGTTCCATCTCCTCGCGAGTGGCGCCCAGACGGGGCCGCTGGTTCGTCAGCGCCCTGTGCGCGGCTCCCAGAGCTGTCAGCGTCTCAGCCAGATCCGGCTGTTCGCCGTCAGCACAGCGTGCTGCGGCCAGGATCGGTTCGAGCAGCAGCTTGGTGGTGCCCAGAGCGTGCGGAAGGGCCGTTTCCAGGGTCACTCGCACCGCCTGAAGTTCGCGCTGCAGGGGGGACAGCAGGGCCCATACCGGATTTTCGGAGACCGACAGGGTGGCATTCGGCCCTGCGCGCCAATGCTGCTCCAGTTCGCGGCGCCTGCGTCCGGCGCCGCGCAGTCTGCCGAGAACGGCTTCGACGCCTTCGGCCAGCGCCTGCAGCGGCTCGCCAGTGTCTCCGTATTGGCGTTCGCTCTGTCCAGCTTCGAGCAGCGCGACGATTTCGGTATCTCCCTGGGCATAGGCGCGGGCCGTCACGAGTTCGAAAGCCTGTCTCAGCAGCTGCCGTGCCTGCTTCTCATCCAGCACGCGAAACTCAGGGTCTACACCGGCTTCGAAGGGATTCTCCTGGAGCAGCCGCGAGCAGAAGCCGTGAATGGTGCTGATGTAGGCTGTCTCCACCTGACGGCGTTCGGCGATGAGGCTGCTGCGGTTCAGTTCTGTGACGATCCGTTGCTTCATCTCCTTGGTCGCTTTTTCGGTAAAGGTGATCACAAGGATATTTTCGACTCCCGCCTGCTGTTCAGGCGGCAGTTCTGCGCTCAGGGTGTGCGTGAGAATGCGCAGGAAGCGTTCGACGAGAACCCCCGTTTTACCGGAACCCGCTCCGGCTGCGACGACAACGTCGCAGTCCAGGGTTTCGATCGCCTGTTTTTGTTCCGATGTAAACTCTCGTGCCACGGCCGACCTACTTTCCAGTCGAAATTTAACCAGACAGATGTATCCTGCGGCGCTCCCTGCGGCCGCCGCATCGCGTGTGGCAAAATTATGCCACAATAGTATACGATTTAGAAAGAGCGCGCTTTCATGGAAGGGGCATTTATGGGTCTGGTCTATTCGATAGTCAATCAGAAGGGCGGGGTCGGCAAAACGACGACTGCGGTCAATCTCGCAGCGTACATGGCTCTGCAGGGTGCGAAAACGCTGCTGATCGATCTGGATCCGCAGGGAAATGCGACCAGCGGTCTTGGCATCGATAAAAACAGTGTCAAGGCTTCTACGTACGACGTTTTGATCGAAGGCAGATCGGTGCAGGAGTGCCTGACACCGACCGTCATCCCAAACCTCTCACTGCTTCCGGCCACGATCGACCTCGCCGGTGCCGATATCGAGCTGATGCCGCGAATCTCCCGTGAAAACTGTCTGCGGCAGGCGCTGGAGCCGGTTCGGAGCGACTTTGAAGTGGTGCTGATCGACGCGCCGCCTTCGCTGGGCCTGCTGACCCTGAACGCGCTGGTAGCTTCCGATGCGATTATCATTCCGATTCAGACGGAGTACTATGCGCTCGAAGGGATCAGTCAGCTCCTAAAAACGATCGATCTGGTGACGCGTCACTTGAACCCGACGCTCACGATCGCGAAGGTGATTCTGACGATGTACGATCACCGCACCCGTCTGGCCAACCAGGTTGTCGCCGATGTGCGGGAGTTCTTTCACGACAAAGTTTCGGAAACGATCGTACCGCGCAATGTGCGCCTATCGGAGGCTCCCAGCCACGGCCTTCCGATCGCGAAGTACGACGCGCGTTCGCGTGGTGCGCTGGCCTATCGAGAGATTGCAAAGGAGATCCTGACAGATGGAAAAGCGCGGACTCGGTAGAGGCCTCTCGGCCCTTATTTCTGATTCGATGGATGAGCAGACGGGCGCGCAGGTGCGCGAAATCCCTCTCTCTCAAATTGTCCCCAACCCATTTCAGCCCCGAACGCTGTTCGATCCGCTGAAACAGGAGGAGCTAGTCGCCTCGATCAAAGAGCATGGCATCCTGCAGCCAATTCTGGTGCGCCGTGTCGGCCATGAGCGCTATCAGCTGGTCGCCGGGGAGCGGCGGTTTCGCGCCGCACAGGCGGCGGGTTTGACGGCTGTACCTGCTCTGGTCAAAGACGTCGAAGATCGGCAGCAGCTGGAGATCGCGATCGTCGAGAACCTGCAGCGGGAAGACATCGGCGTCATGGAGGCTGCGCGGGCCTATCGCCGTATGATCGACGAGTTTCATATGACCCAGGAGACGGTCGCGCAGCGCCTTGCGAAGAGTCGTTCTTCGGTAGCGAACACGCTGCGTCTGCTGAATCTGCCGGAGGAGGTGCAGGACTGCATCGAGCGCGGCGAGATCTCCGAGGGGCATGGCCGGGCGCTGATGATGGCAGAGGAATCGGGTGCGATCCTGAAAGCCCTTCAGAGCGTTCTCAGCCGGCATCTTTCGGTACGGGACACGGAGAAACTGGCCAGGGAGATACGGGATTCCGCTCTGCGTACGGCTGCTGGCCCTGCGGCGAACTCCAGCCTGCCGGCAGATGCGGTTTCCACCGGTGCGGTGCGCTCTGCCGGACGGGCGAACGCCACAGACCCCAACGAAGCCGCCCTTCTGGATGAACTGCAGCAGTTTGTCCAGACCAAGGTGGCGCTGCGGCGTCTGCCCAGTGGCGCTGGCCGTATCGAGATCGAATTCTACTCCAGCGACGATCTGGCCCGTATTCTGGAGACTGTGCTTGCCGTCCGTTAGCGTCCCTGGTGAGAGAGGAGAGCGAAAAGTGCAGAATGAAGGAGTTTCGGAACGGGCACTGCATCCAGAAGAGATTTTCTACGATGGGGAGCCTGACACTCCCCGGCCGAACGTGCCGCTGTCACCGGGCGTCGCGGCAGTCATTTTCGATACCCAGCGGCGTGTGCTGATACTGAAGCGTTCGCAGGGCCTCTACTGGTGCCTGCCTGGCGGCAGACTGGACATCGGCGAGTCGGCCCAGGACTGCTGTGTGCGCGAGACCCTGGAGGAGACGGGCCTCCATACGCGCATCGTGCGGCTTATCGCCGCCAACACCGATCCTCGGCGCGTCGTGTACTATCCGGACGGCAATGTCCATCAGAGTTTCGTGCTCTGCTTCGAGGCGGAGATCACCGGCGGGCAGCTGACAGCCAGCCTGGAGTCCGAAGCGTTCCAGTGGATTGGCCCAGAAGACCTGGGCCGGTATGCGCTTATCCCTGACAGCCGTATCAATCTCCTGGATGCCTGGGCGAATCAGCCTGCCGCATTTATCCGCTAGACAGCCGCAAACGCCCTTCTTTGTTTAACGTGAAACATCACGCAAGCTCGAAGTCGACCAGGACAGGCAGGTGATCCGACGCCAGGGAGGAAATCACTTCGACATTGCGTACTGCCAGGTCCGAAGAGTGCAGTACGAAGTCAATTCGTGTCGTCGGATTGTTGGAGGGAAAGGTGGGGCGATTCAGGGCAGCGTCGGCATCCAGTAAGCCCGTTGCCTCCAGGAGAGAGCGTACGGAGATGCCCTCTGCATTTTCGTTGAAGTCGCCGCACACGATGATGGGGTGCCCGGCTGCGCGCACACTCTGTGCGAGGGCCAGCGCCTGATGCGAACGCTCCTCAGCGTCCAGGCCCCAGTGTGTGCAGAACACGGTCAGGCGAGGGATGCCCGCCACATCCCGCAGCTGCACCTCCAGCGCTCCGCGCTGTTCGGTCTTACTCGGCAGCATGTGTTCGCGACTCTGGTGCAGCGCTCCACGATAGGCGATCCCCACACCGTATCCGCCGAATCCAATGGTAAGATTACTCTGGAACACGAAAGGACGTCCCAGGCCGTCGGCCAGCATCCCCGGCTGATCTTCTCCGCCGCTCCGCAGCATACGCCGGTGGATCTCCTGGAAACAGACTATATCAGGAGACATATGTCTCACTGTTTGAGCAATCCGAGCGGTAGAACGCCGTCCATCCATACCCAGACTCCCACGTGTATTGTATGTTAAGATGCGCATACGAAAGAAAACCTCATCTCTCTGCACGTTTTATATATGGCAACAGCGCTGGCTGCGTCGATTAACCGTCGGCACGATGTGTCCAAGAAGGACTTTGCTGCCAGGACAGGGCCACTCTTTGATTATACCTTGCCGACGCAGAAACGTCTGGAAGGAGCTGAGTTACAACAGGGCGGGCGCATCCCAAATAGGAATTCGGACCATGAGTTTCTGGCATCGTGTCGAAATCAAAACCATTCCAGCTTCGGGAGCAGCCACTATGCGTTTCTGTCTGGCCAGCCTTGATCGAACGACTGGGGGCAGTGCGAGCCTAGCTGTCACCTGCCGTCACACGGACTTAGGGGAAAGATCGTGCAGGGCTTCTTATCGCGCCTGCTGTTTTAACAGCGTAACCACGTCATGGAGCCCTCTAAGAACGCTAAAACTGAGAGCCGTATTCCCGCCGGAGTCCACAATCCCAGTCTCTGCCTTATAGGCCTGCAGCAAACGTACAATCTCCTCATAGGCCGCCTCACGGTGTGGAAAGGTGGCCATTGTGTCACGCTTACCATCATACTGGTCATCTTCCAGAAGATGAATCAGCGCGGTTTTGCCCTGCTGATCCACGGCATTGACATCTATCCCAGAGTCCAGAAGGAGGCTGAAGGTTTCTACAGCCTCGGTATCGTAAGGCCAGGGCCAGGCAGCACCCATCAGAGGTGTGCTCCCGTCGTTGTCCCTGACATGTACATCTGCACCATGATCCAGCAGAAAGCGCACAATCTGCGGATTTTTATATACGGGTGCTTGGGATAATGCAGTGGATCCCTCGTTGTCACGGGCATCTATGGCGACACCTTCGCTTATAAGCCAGCCGAGTGTCTCAATATTTGAACACAGCATTAAGCCCGACTCGCCACGTTTATTGACGGCATGAAGGCTCGCTCCACGGTCAAGCCACTTTTGTATACCTCTGCGTTCGCCCATCGTGACGGCTGAAAGCAGGCCAGCATCAACATTCCTCACTTCTTGCCTCCCTCTATTCAAGCGCAAGCAGGCGGGATGCGATAATGACTATCAGGCGCAAGAACTCGTCGCCGATTAGGGACAAAATGAGAGCCACTAGCTCCGTGAGGCACAAAACTCGGGCAGACTCGGTTTGAGTCTGCCCGAAAGCTCCCATTCCAATACAGCAGACGCATGTATTCTATATTATCTCTCCTTATGACCTCACTTACGAGGTGCTGACGGCTTGAACTCATACGGACGCGCGTTTGCCGGAAGATCGAAAGCGAAATCAGTGTCCGTGAACTTCCGGGCAGGCTTTACGTTGAGCAGAGAGACGTCCTGAATAGTCGAGACGCTGCCATGCCGCGTCTCCGATACGGCCCGCGTCACGAGCCGGTCGGCGTTGATGTAGAGTTTCACAGCCATCGGTGTCGGCCGCAGATGCCGTACCTCCACCACATCGAACTCTTCTGCCACCGTCTCTTTACCGGCAGGCGCTCCGCCCTGTTCCTGTCTGCCGCGCGCGATCTTCAAAACCACCCGCTCTCTGCCCAGATAGCGGGTGGCAAAATTCTCTGCCCCCCCGCTGACTCCGGGCATAGGAAGCACTCCGGCCGTTTTCGCCGTCTCCGGCGCGAAAAACATTAGAATAGGCGCGTAGGCCCCAGGACTCTTGCCCTGGGGATCGGCGGGATTCTTGACATATTCGTTCGTCGGAAGCAGGGTCCAGCGGAAAACGCCGTCGCAGGCGATCGTCTGATGGATTGGGTCCGCCAGTTCGATCCGCTCCAGATTGGGCCGACGCAGCTTGACCGTGCCGATATAGGTGAACGACACCGGATCCGTCACCTGGCCAAAGCCCGAATCGTTCTGCTTCGGCTGGCCTGGAGCCGCAGGAGGAGCGCCCAGGTTCTGGGTGATCAGCGTCACCTGAAGGTCCGCGCCGAGAGAGGGAAGCGCCTTCACCGCCCGCTCCACCTCCCGTAAGAGTTCGTCTGCCCTCTCGTCGGCATGCGCCGGCAGCGCTGCGGCGAGCAGGCACAGCAGCAGCGGAGCAGACCGCAGCAGAAGGCAGGAGCGAAAAAGCATAAAAGAACTCCTTGTCAGCATCAGTTACGCGCCACGGGATCGAGCGTGCCGCCGCACTCTGGACAAAACCGGAACGTGACGTTCGTTACGACTGAACCGCAGCTGGAACAGGTGCGCCGACCCGTTTCGGTCTCCACACGGGGATAGTCCCCCCGAAGCAAACGTAGGTACTGTTCGCTCTTGCCCCACTCCGTGATCTCTCGCGCGCGGATGGCCGGGAACGGATGGGTTTGGGTGCGCATCAGCATGAGTTTGTAGTAGAGACTCATGAGATCGTCATCCATATCCTCGTAGAGATCCGCCTGCCGCGTAAACTCGTCCGGATTCAGATCGTCCATCAGCTTTTGCGAACCGCCGACCAGTTTCAGCAGGCCGGAGACGCAGATGTTCGAGTCCTGCACTGTCAGCAGGCCCGCGCGATCCGCCGTCAGTTCCGCCTTTCGGATCCAGGTGTAGAGAGCGATGATGAGCCCTTGAGTGAGCATTGCGCCCGGAATCGTGATGGTGCCTGCGGCCATCGAGAGAATATCCGCCAGCAGGAAGGCCATCTGCCTGTAGAGCATGTGCTGGGCTTTGATATGGCCCAGCTCGTGCCCTATGACTTCCAGCCGCTCCGTATCGCTGAGCAGATCGACCAGCGATGTCGTCAGCACGATCGTGTGGCGCTGCATTCCGAAGGCGAAGGCGTTGGGCACCGGAAACTGGCTCAGGTAGAGCTCCGGCTCTTTGACATCCAGAATGGCGCAGGCTTCGCGCAGGTCGTTGTAGAGGCGCGAACACTGCCGTGGAGAGACGCGGATACTGTCGGCAGTGAACTTGACGCGCAGATAGCGCTCTGCGCCCATGTCGGAGAGCCATTTCAGCAGACGGTCCAGGCCGGGGGTGCGCCGCAGCGCCTCCAGAGCGGCACGGTCGGCGGGATGTTCGAAAGCCGCACTGGAGAGGCCGGGAAAGCGGACTCGGGGCGGCAGAGCCAAATTGGGAATAGCGGCGGCAGTCATGATACGAATTGCTCCTCTGATATCAGCGATCAAGTTGAATGGTGACGTAGCCCATCTCTTCGGCGTTCAGCAGAAACTCCCAGCAGGAGTTTGGCGCCAGATAGCTGGTCTTTTCCCGCATATTGTAACGGTGGACGATCTCCTGAGCGAACCGTAAATTACTGAAGGAGTTGACCATCAAGCGCAAAGCGAAGTTCAACTCCGGCAGAACCCGCTGTTTGAGTTTTCCGACGACTGCGTCCGCATTCTGACCGATGAAGGTTTCGTTGACGACGATGGGGGCGCGATCGATATGGACCTTCACGCTCATAGGTCCATCGCAGCGTTTGACTGCGGCAGAAGGTTCCACTATCGACGGTTCAGGAGCATCCCCGCCCCGGATCTCCTTGAGCAGCGCCGCAAAACGATCCTCGGAAGGGGATACGGCGGCAGAAGGAGCAGGAGGGGCTTCCGGCAGCGGTTCCGGAGCGGTGAGAAGCGTCACTGTCTCTGCCGCGACAGGCACGGTATCAGGCAGAGGCGCAGGCATTGGCATCGCCTCCGCCGTTTCCGGAGAGACGACAGGCTCGGATATCGAGAGTGTGGAGGCCATCGGTGCGAAGGGTTCGAAGTCCTGAAAGACAGGTGCCGGGCCTTCCGCCACAGCAGGCTCCGTCACAAATCCGGCGCTCTCATGGGCCGGTGCAGCGGCTGCAGGTACAGGATCTGCAAACTCCGGCCTCTCCTCCGCCGATGGCGCAGGCTCCGAGAACGACTCGAATGCAGACGGGGCATCGAACTCGACAGGAGCAGCAGGGCTGGCCTCGGTCTCAGAAACGGCTTCCCTCTCCTGCGCTGCCTCGGCGGCTGGCGAGGGCCACGAGAAGTCCGGCGCTGTCGCCGCCGCAATCGGTTCCGGTTCCGGAACGGACGCGTACGCGGCTGCGGGAGGAACAGCTAGAACCGCCGAATCGCCAGCGGAGTAGACATCCGTCTGGCTTTCTGTGGCCGCGGCTGGCTCCGAATGCGCGTGCGCTTCCTCCAGAGGTGTCTCCACTACGGACGCCTCTGTGTCCATGGAGGGACCGGATGCGGCGAAGGCTTCCGGAGTGTAATCGTGGGCAGGCGGCATCACTTCCGCTTCTGCGGAGGGCACTGCAACGGCCGCACTGGCTCCAGGATCGACCGGCCACCCCTCGAAGGCGGAAGGCGTCTCAAAAGCGCTGTCTTCCTCAGAGGCCGCTGACGTGACGGCTTCGGTCTCGGGAGCAGCAGGCGTTTCCGGCTCGGGACTCGCAGAGGGCTCCGGTTCCGGGGCTGGCTCGGGACTCGCAACGGGTTCCGGCTCCGGCACGACGGTCGGCTGCGGGGTCGGGTCCGACTTCAGAAAGTCCAGCCCGTCCTCCACCGTCGGGCCACGGAAGGCTCCGAAATCCTGATAGGGAACGGTGTCGAGAAACTCCGGCTCCGTCGCACCTGGAGGCGTGTGAGGGTAGGTGCGTTCGGGCTCCGCCTCAGCGGTCGGCGTCGCAACCGGCGCGGCGGCGCTGAGATCCTGCAGCTGGCCGCAGTACGGACAAAACTTGAAAGGCTGGTCCAAAATATGCTGGCAGGTGGCGCAGACACGCTGCGTCGGCGTCGTGGCGGACCGCTTCGCCGAGGTGAGCGACCGGAACACTTCGACGATCGCCTGCGCACTCTCGAAATTGCCCTGACCACGCAGACGCAGACGCGTATGCTGATCGTTGCGCAGGCGCACGGTCAGACGTGCCGCCGATTCGCCGCCAAAGGTTTCGATGTCGCTGAAAGCCATCGCCGCAATATCGCCCAGCGCATAGAAGTGCGGCAGGATCTCGCCGGGGCGGCCCGTCTCCGCATTGATATGCTGAATGACCAGCCGACGCTCGGTCAGACCGATGTTGACGAACGGCGCGAAAAACGCTTCCGGCCCCAGGCTCAGCTTCCCGCGTATGCCGCCGGCAAGGCGTCCGCGCGCAAATCCCAGCAGCTGCTCATCGGCAGCGAGAGCCTGCTTGAGCCCTGCCACAATCGCTGCGGTTTCCGCGCGACGTCTGGCCTTGTCCTCCGCTTCCCGCTCGGCTTTGGACTTGGGTTTGGTATCTGTAGAGTTCATAAACCATGTCTCCGATCTGCTCTCTGTGAAAGGGCAGCGTTTTGCCCGACCCTGCATTTAGGTACGGAACCAATGCACGGCAAGTTTCGCAGCCCGCCCGTCTGCCGGCGGAAACCCGGCATGTGTGCTCTGCCCAAACACGCCCCTCCTCGTGCTTCGTTCTCGAAAAGAGGAATTCTCCTCTCTTCCTGACGAACTGAAGAGAACATTTACGTATACAGAACTGTCCTCCCCTCCAGTTGGTACGTTGAAAAAAGGAAGGAAACCGTCCTATGCGCCGAAACCTCGGCCTCGTTCTCCTAAGCTGCGCATTTATGGTCTCGGCGTACGCTGCGCTGGCCCAGAAAACGACCCTAAAAACACCGGAAACGTTTACCTTTTTAGATGTGACCGATACCCATCAGACCGCGTTGGGCAGCACGGAGCCGCTGCGCCGTCTCGCCGAAGACGCCGCCGCGATGAATCCGCGTCCGGCCTTTGTCGTAGATACCGGCGACATCACGGAGGCCGGGCGGCCGGAAGAGTACGCCGCGTTCAAGCAGGCCATCACCCCTCTGCAGAGCGCCGATATCGGGTTCTATCCCGTTCCTGGCAACCACGATGTCCGCTGGAGTCCCGACGGCAAAGAGGGATTTACCAAAGCGTTCGGCAAACTTTATCAGTCTTTCGACTACGGCACCGCGCATTTCGTCCTGCTCGACTCGACCGTCGTACTGGAGCACTGGGGCCACTTCGACAAGGCCGAACTCGACTGGCTCAAGGCCGATCTCAAGAAAATTCGCCCGGAAACGCCCGTCTTTCTGTTCATGCACCATCCGATCGGGCGCGACACCCCTGGCACGCGCTTCATCGACAACGAGTACGAGCTGACCGCCCAGTTTCACGGCCACAATGTCATCGCGATTTTCACCGGCCACGGCCACAGCGATCTGGTCTGGAAAGTGAACGGCATCACGACGCTGATGGCGCGGGGGCTCTATCAGGGCTCCTACTATCGTGTCACCGTGACGCCCCTGATCGTCACCATCGACCGCATCGTGAAGGAGAAGCCGGGCGAGGCCGAACACATCGCCAGCATCCCGGTCAGCGGCAAGACCCTCACCTCTCAGATCCGAGCGGGCTGGGACGATCCCGATGTGCCGTTTCTGGAGCGGCGTCGTGCCGCCGCGACCCTCGAACCGCGCGCGGTGACCGACAACCCGGACAACGAGAAAGGCGAAGCCCGCCTGGACGAAGGCCCCTGGCAGCCGATGACGAAGGATCGCCGCGACATCTGGCGCGACCAGTTCCTGACGAAGGGCATGGCCCTCGGCATCCACAC
>JAYTGR010000561.1:0-11861 GCA_043733205.1 Chthonomonadaceae bacterium | reverse complement strand
GCGGTCGCCCGGCAATCGCAGCCTGACCGCCGCTCAGTGGACGGCGACCGTAGACCGCATGATCAAGCAGCGGCAGGCGCCCATTGCGCCTGCCGATCAGCAGAAGATCGTGAAATGGCTGGTGGCGGCATCGGCCTCCGGACAGATGGCGGCCCAGTTGAAGATCGCTCCCGACGCACTGCCCGGTCTGTACGAAGTGCGCCTTGTCACCGGGCATGGGGTCTCGACCGCAGGGCTGTTCGAGGTCGGCAGTCTGCCGGAGATCCAGGGCGTCAACGGACGGCGGGAGACGGCCCAGATCGTGAAGCTGCCTATCGTCGCCAACGGCACGATGGCCGCCCGTGCCGAACGCCACTACTATCGGTTCGAGGCGAAACAGGGGCAGCGCCTGGTTTTCGATCTGAAAGGCTATCGCTACAGCGATATGACCCAGCTGTTTTTTAATCCGCAGCTGCGTCTCTACGATAGTTCCGGCAAAGAGATCGTGGAGAATCACGGCTACTACGAACTCGATCCGCTGATCGACTGGAAGTGCCCGGCCGATGGTCCCTATACCCTGGAGGTCCGCGATCTGCTCGGCAGCGGCAACCCCTCCTCAGTCTACCGGCTCCGCATGGGCGAACTGCCTTACGATACGGTGCTCTACCCGCCCGCCGCGCAGATGGCCTCCACGGCCTCGATGCGGGTCATCGGCAAGAACACCGAGAATCTCAAAACGGACTTCACGCTGACTGCGCCCGGTCACCTCGGTGTCCAGAGTGTCGGCAGTCCCTTCGGTCCTCAGCAGATCTATGTGTCGCCGTATCCGATCGTGCGCGCCGAGACCCTGCCTGCGATGCCCGTCACCCTGCCTGCCGCTTTTGCCGGCCATTTCGCTGGGACCGGCTCCTCGGATACGTTCCGCGTGCAGGGCAGCGGGCCGGTCGAGTTCGAAGCGTATGCGGCGCGTATCGGTTCGCCGGTCAATGTGCATGTCTCCGTGCAGAATGCGAAGGGCCAGACGATCGGGAACGTGAACGGTGACAGCCGCATTCGCATCAATTTGGAAGCGAATCAAATCTACACTCTGAAGGTGGATCAGCCGGCTGAGAAGAGCAGTCCTGACTTCGTCTACTGTGTCGAGGCACGAGCGACGCACCCGGAGATCGAGTGTGTCGTTCATCCCTCCAATGTCACGCTGCGCGCCGGGACATCCGCCGCTGTGCAGGTGGTTCTGACACGCCGCGATGGAGTCAAAGGAGAGATTCTGCTGTCGGCGACCGATCTGCCCCCCGGTGTCCATGCGAATCCCAAGGCCATTCCCGGTGATCGAAACGATGTGCTGTTCATTCTGACGGCGGACGCCACGGCAGGCCAGACAGAAAAGCCTTTTCAGATCAACGTGACGGTGGTGTCACAGGGGGCCGACTTCTCGACGCAGGCGGTTGCTCAGGATGTCTACCAGATGAACAACCAGCCGCACTACGTCACGCGGACCAGCTGCGTGGTCGGAGTGCGCGGGAAACCAGACTATAAAGTCACGTTCGAGGATGCGCCGATCAAAGTTCATCCACGCAAGGGCTTTCCGTTCAAAGTCAAACTGACACGTATAGGCACGTTCAAAGGTCCGGTGCAGGTCAAGGTCGAAGGGCTGCCATCGGGCTGGGTCGCGAATGCCGAAACGATCCAGCCGGACAAGGACGAGGTCACGCTGCTGATCCGCCCGGACGGCAACAATACCCAGCCCTTCCTGACCCGCGATCCCGCAATGACTCCGATACGAGCTGTCGTCATCGTCAACTCCGACGAGTTCGAGTTTGTGTCCGGAACGGTCGCCGTTCAGAAGGACGACCGCCCCGACACGAAAGACGACAAAAACAACTGACGCCTCGGTTTGCTCCTCTCCTGTAAATTCTGTTCATCCTGTCTCAAGAGACCTTCTCAGGTTTTCTTTTGGACAGGATTAGCAGGATTAACGGGACAAATTTCGATGCTGGCGACAGAGATACAGGTCTCCTCGCGTTACTGCTCGCCAGCGGAGTGCGACTTTCCGCCGGTGAGAGCATGCAGAATGCCGGGAGCAATTGCCGGCGCGGAGTCTTGGGCACTGCGCGCGGACTGTGGCAGGAAGCGGGCGGCGACCCCGCTTAGATCGGCGAAGAGACCGGGGAAGAGGCCGTGAGCCAGAGCGCCCGCCTGCGCCTGCAGCGAGAGAATAACTTCGGCATCTCCATACTTGAGCGCTTCCACGATCTGCCGGGCTGCGGTGTGGATGTCGATAGAGGTCAGGGGGGAGGTCGCGCCGAAGGTAAAGAGCGCCTGATCGGCCGAATTATCGCTTTTGAACTCCGCGTGATGTTCGCCGCCGGTGCGCATCAGGCCGGGACAGACGGTAGTCACATAGATGCCGTCTTTTTGCAGCTCCGCCCGCATACCTTCCGAAAGTCCTACCAGGGCGAACTTGCTGCCGCAGTAGGGCAGCATGTGCGGCACACTGATCTTGCCGCCGATCGACGCGATATTGACGATCCGCCCGCTGCTGGGCGATCTCGAATCCGAGGCCGCGTGAGCCGCCTGTGATCAGAGCCGTTTTCCCCTGAAAAGAGAAGAGACGCCGTTTGCGGATCGCCTGCCGCGCCAGCGCCACCGCGCCAATGCCGGCTGCCAGCCATAAAAGAGTGGTATTTCTGGTTCTCATGGTAAAATCCCTCCGCATTCCTGTGCTGAACTGGGCGCACTCGCCCCCGATGCAGAGCAGACGCGTGCGATCTGCCGTCTGTTCCAGAAGCCTTGTCTTATTCGCGGCGAACTTGTCTTATTCGCGGCGAAAAGGAATAGCCGAACGGGAACTTCCGGCCGGAACAAAAACTTATAGTAGAGAGAAGCGGCACGAACATGAGGCAGCAGAACAGGCTTTCGAATGCCTGGCCTGCCCGTTCACATTACAGAGGGAACGAGGAACAATCGGATGAAGAGACTATTCGCCCGAGCGGGCATGATCGCGGTAATGGGTCTGACGGGCGCGGCAGGCCTTTTGCCGGCCGCCTCCGTGACGGCAAACGAAGCGGACCTCAAGAAGCACGGCCCGATCGCATGGCAGGGCACGCTGGAAGCCGCCATGAAGATTGCGGCGAGAGAGAAGAAACCGATCTTCATCGATTTCTGGGCGGAGTGGTGCGGCCCCTGCAAAGAGATGCTGGCGACGACCTACAAAGACAAAGCCGTTATAGCGCGGTCGAAGCAGTTTGTGCCTGTCCTCATCAATGCCGATGAACAGCCCAAGCTGCTGGCGAAGTTCGGCATCAGCGGCATTCCCACAGTAGTGTTTCTGGACGCGAAAGGCAAAGTTCTGCTCCAGGCGACTGGCCTGGAGACGGCCCCAGAGTTCCTGAAAACCATGAGCCAGGCCGCAAAGAAGTTCAAGTAGAGCTTCTCAGCATCGAAAAAAACGGATGCGGAATCGCCTTTTCCATCTCTCCTCCGAGGTCTGGGGAAGGCGATTGGCGCGTTTGGCACAAAATAGACGTTCAAAAGGAAACTTTCAGGTCTACAGCAGTCGTCTTAGTCTACAAGGATAGACACAATGAGAAGAGAGGCAGCGCGTTATGGATCAGGAAAAGCCGAATCTGGGAGAGCATGAACTGGAGGTTCTGCGTTTCATCGATCTAAACGGCCCTCTCGCCGCGCGGGACGTGGTCGAAGCGGTGGGGCAGGAGCGCAATCTAGCGCGCACCACCGTCCTAACCGTGATAGAGCGGCTGCGCAAAAAGGGATACTTGAGACGCAAGCGCAGCCGGGAAGGAGTCTTCATCTACACCTCCTGCGAGCCACAGGCCGAACTGATGCAGGATCTGGTTCGGCAGTTCGTCGAGAAGATGCTGGGCGGGGCAGTGTCACCGGTCGTGGCCTATCTCGCGTCTGTAAAGCGCCTGCCGGAGGAGGATCTCGCGGAGATGCAGAAACTGGTCGACGCGCTCAAGGCGGAGCAAAACGAGGGAAAACTATGAATGCGCCTGCCTGGGCCGCAAGCTGGGACCGCGCTTCGGTCATCTGGGTCGGCAGTTAAGATAGAGGTGCCCGTCAGAGCGCTGGGAACGTGGGTAGGAAATGCGAGTGTGCCGCCGCCGACGCCATCAAGACCATTCAGCAGCGCTCCGACGAGAAGCTCCGCCAGTAACTACTTCGCTTTGAGCAGTTTGACGATCGTCTCTTCGAGATCGTTATGCGGCTCCACGTCGTTGATATGATCGCGGATCTGCCCATGTTTGTCGATCACATAGAGCTGGGACTGCGTCTTGAACTTGTATTTGGAACGGAGGTCGAAGATCTCGTCGCCAAAACAGGTGGGAAAGGTGATGCCAAGATCGCGGATGAGCTTCGGGACCTGACTGCGCGTATCGGCATGGTCGAGCGAGATCCCGACAACCACCAGCCCTTTGTCGTTGTATTTTTCGTAGAGCCCTTCCAGCTGCTGCATGTTACGGCGGCTCGGCGAATACCACGACGCCCAGAAATCCAGCAGCACGACCCGGCCTTGAAAGGAAGTCAAATGCACCGCTGGCTTCCCCGCGTGAAGCGGCATAGCCAGGTCGGCGACCGGCCCGTATTCCGTGTCCTCCCCGATAAAAAATGTCGACCAGATCACGGCTCCCACTGCAAACACCACGAGGATTCCGAAAAAGACCTTCAGCGGTCTGCTCATTCGAAGCATATTTTTCCTTAGGTTCTCCGATTCGGGCGTGCCGATATCGCGTAATGTAAACTCTACAAGCAAGTATACTGGAAAACGTTAAATTCCGTAACCTGTCGGCTGGCAAAGCTCTGGGGCGTCTGTGTAGGGTACATTATAACAGCGGTTAAACGATGGCATGCTGGTCGTGGGATTCACGGGGAATACGGGGGACAGAATGCGTAACGCGGTTTTGCTGGCAGTGTGCATGGCGGTCGGCGTTTTGCAGGTAAAGGGGGGCGGGCGCGCTATGGCGAGACAGCACGAAGAGCATCGGGGCAAGGCGTTTACGGCGATTTCCGATTTCGCAAAATTCGAAAAAGGGGAAAGCGCCTCCTCGGGGGAGACGGCGCTGACCTCCCCCGAGATTTCGATGGGCCTGAACGCTAATGAGATCATCGTGTCCTGGAATGCAGACGCGCCCGAAGGCACCGGAATCAAGGTCGAAGCGAAGGCGCTCTATGCAGATCACGCGTCGAAGTGGTATACGCTGGCCCTCTGGTCGAAGGATGGGAAGGCGTTTCCGAGGGAGAGCGTTCTCGGTCAGAAGGATGCGGACGGCGATGTGCATACCGATACGCTGGCTCTGACGAAGCCGACCGACCGTGTACAGATACGTGTCACCTTGAATCGCTCGTCGGAGGGCACGCTGCCTGCGCTGAAATTTCTGGGCGTTTCGGCGGCGGATACGCACGCAGCGCCTGCGCCGCTGGAGCCGAATCGCGCGGTCTGGGGCAGAGAGGTCGTGGTACCGGGGCGCACGCAACTGGGCTGGCCCGGCGCCGCCGGATGGTGCAGTCCGACCAGCACCGACATGGTTTTGGCGTTCTGGGCGGAGAAAAAACATCGCCCGGAACTCGACATTCCCGTTCCCGAGGCAGCCCACGCCATCTACGACAAAGTCTACGACGGCACCGGCAACTGGCCTTTCAACACCGCATTCGCCGGGTCTTTTCCCGGCATCCGTGCCTATGTCAGCCGCTTCTCGGATGTCCGGGAACTGGAGGAGTGGATAGGGGCCGGCCTGCCGCCGGTCGTCTCCGTCTCCTACGACCTGCTGCGGGGCAAAGAAACGGACAACGATCCGGGCCACCTCATGGTCTGCGACGGATTTACGGCGGCAGGCGATATCGTTCTGAACGATCCGGCGCATCATCCCGAGCGCGGAGAGGCCTGTCGGCGTATCTTTTCCCGCGCCAACTTCCTCAAAGCGTGGGCCAAGAGCCATAACACAGTCTATCTAATCTATCCCGAAGGCACCAAACGTCCCGCCAACCGTTATGGCCATTGGGAGTAATGCTGCTCTACGGAATATGGGTGAGGATGAGGGAGCCGACGCGCTGGCTGGCCTCTGCGGAGGGGATGATCTGGAAGGCGTCGCGCAGAGCTTCCGAGAGCGTCTCGGCCTGCGCAGCCTCCGAGGTGCGGAGGTGAAGGGTGGCGATGGGATCGCCTTTCTGCACGGCGGCTCCTGTCTTGCAGGCCAGGACGATGCCGACCGAAGGGTCGATGGCGTCCTGTCGGGCCGCGCGGCCTGCGCCCAGCTGCATGGCGAGGCGGCCGACGCGCTCGGCGTCTATCGAGTCGACGGTGCCGCTTTCCCCGGCCGTGACGACATACTGCACCGGGGCGACAGGCAGGGAGGCTTCGATCTCGTCCAGGGTTTTCGGCCCCCCCTGCGCCGCGACGATCTCCGCAAACTTCGCGCCCGCCGCACCCGAGGAGAGCAGTTTGACAGCCTGCTTCTTGGCCTCGACATTGGTCCGCGCTTTGCCCGCCGCCATCAGCCCGACGGCGGCCAGTTCCAGACAGAGATCCACAAACGGAATCTCGTCCGGCAGCAGGCTGTCCCGCCTGCCTGGCCGTCCGAACTGCAGGAACGAGACGACCTCCTGCACCTCCAGCGCGTTGCCAATCGCGAGTCCGAGAGGCTCGTCCATGCGGGAGAGGATCGCCACGGTCGGCACGCCCGCACCGACTCCGACCCCCACCAAAATCTTCGCCAGAAGCTCCGCCTGCTCCCGCGTTTTCATGAACGCGCCCCGCCCGACTTTGACATCCAGCACGATCCGCTCCGCCCCTGCCGCCAGTTTTTTGCTCATGATGCTGCTGGCGATCAGCGGAATGGATTCGATGGTCGCGGTCACATCCCGCAGACTGTAGAGTATCTTGTCTGCCGGAGCCAGATTGCCGGTCTGCGCCAGGAGCGCCGCCCCCACCTGCCGCACCTGGGCCTTCGCCTGCTCTATCGTCAGATCGACGCGCAGGCCGGGAATGGATTCCAGTTTATCGACCGTGCCTCCGGAGAAGCCGAGGCCCCGCCCGCTCATCTTCAGGACAGGCACTCCCGCCGCTGCCAGGATCGGCACGACAAGCAGGGTCGTCTTGTCCCCCACTCCCCCGGTGCTGTGTTTGTCCACGGTGGGCCGTCCCGGCAGATCGGACAGATCGATCTGATCGCCGGAGTCGCGCATCGCGAGCGTCAGGTCGAGCATTTCGCGCCCGCTCATGCCGCGCAGATAGACGGCCATGAGCCAGGCGCTGGCCTGATAGTCCGGAATGGCGCCCTCGGTGACACCCTGAATGAAGAAGCGGATCTCCTCTCCGTTCAGTTCGCCGCCGTCCCGTTTGCGGGCAATGATATCGTAAACGTTCATAATGTTGACGCAGTTTCGAGAAGGTTTTACACGCGTGTTTGGAAGTAGCTTATCGTCTTTTGCAGGCCCTCTTCGAGGCCGATTTTCGGCTCCCAGCCGAGCAGAGTTTTGGCTTTGGTGATGTCGGGTCGGCGCTGTTTCGGGTCGTCCGGCGTGAGGAGCGGCAGGAAGACGATCTCGCTCGAACTGTTGGTCAAGGCTTTGATCTGCTGTGCGAACTCCAGCATCGTGCGCTCGGTCGGGTTGCCGATGTTGATCGGTCCGCTCTGGTCGGAAGTCACCAGTCGGTAGAAGCCGTCGATCAGGTCGGTGCAGTAGCAGAAGGAGCGGGTCTGGCTGCCGTCGCCATAGACCGTGATCGGCTCCCCGCGCAGCGCCTGCCCGATGAAGTTGGGCACGACGCGCCCGTCGCTGAGGCGCATGCGCGGCCCATACGTGTTGAAAATCCGGACGATCTTGATGTCGAGGCCGTGGCTGCGATGATAGGCCATCGTGATGCTTTCGGCGAAGCGTTTGGCCTCGTCGTAGACCCCGCGCACCCCGATCGGATTGACATTGCCCAGATATTCTTCCGTCTGTGGATGCACCAGCGGATCGCCGTAGACTTCCGAGGTCGAGGCCAGAAAGAACCGAGCGCCTTTCGCCCGCGCGAGTCCGAGGGCCTTGTGGGTCCCGACCGCATTGACCTTGGAGATCTGAATTGCTTTGGTAGTAAAGTCGGCAGGGCTGGCGGGAGAAGCCAGATGGAACACGAAATCCACCGGACCATCGAGATAGAGATACTCGGTCACATCGTAGTGGACAAATCGAAACTTCGGATTGTCGATCAGATGAGCGATATTGTCGGTGCTGCCGGTGATGAGATTATCGAAAACGACGACCTCCAGCCCTCCGGCGAGCAGGCGATCGCACAGATGCGATCCAAGAAAGCCGGCTCCACCGGTCACAAGAGCACGTGGCATAAATAGAGTTCTCCTCTGTAGGGTGCGGGATCGCAGCAGTTGAATGGGTGTTTCAGGTGCGCAGTTTGGGCAGATGCCCCCTTGGTCCGCGCATAGTAATCATAGCAGAAGCGGCGGAAATCCGTCAACTGCGATGAGATTACTCCCTCTCCTGAGAGGGGGAATAGGCATCCGCCGAACTGCGGAATGGTCTGGCCTGATGAACCTGGCATGCGTCACCAGTATCTGTCAGCTCGGAAAGCATCGTACTCGGGAGGTGCGCTGCTTTATCAGCAGCATTTCCCACCAAGCCAAGCGGGTGTTGAGCGCCGTGCGTGCGCATTGCAAAAAGGAGCCCGCGTCTTTGGCGGACGCGGGCTGCACTGCAGAGTATGGCTTACCGCCTTGGCCTCCGGCGTTACTGCGGATCTCCGAGGTCGTAGGCGTCCGTGACACGCAGTTTGACCCGAAAACTGCCGATGTTGTTCTGCCAGTGCGGGCTGTCGTTGACTGCGAGGCAGAGCCGTCCCGCGCCGGGAGTGGGCTTGCTGAAATGCTGTCCCAGGACGAAGCGGGCGCCGGTGGCGCCGAATCGACCCAGCACCGCCCCGTAGGGAAAACCATCGTACAGATTCGTATTGTAGTGCGGCCCCGGCACCTTGAGGCCGTCGGGATCGGCGAGCCAGCCGTCGATGCCGAACGAGAGGCGGACGCGCCCCTGGGCGGTCTCCTCGATCTTCGAGCCGGCACCCGCCTCGACACCGCTGTCCAGAAACTCGATCTGCACACAGTGGTACAGGGCCTGCAGATCGAAAGAACGCGCGACCTCTTTACGGCGCACTGCCAGACGGCGCACCGCAGCGAACGGCATCGGCAGGGCCGTCCCATTCACGTCGATCTGTATCTCCGGCAGCAGCACCTTCCCGCGCAGCGCCGAGCCGTCCGCGAGGCGGACAAGATCGAGAGATCGATCCGCGTCGTCGGCATAGCCGGGAACGATACGGGCGAACAGCCGATAGAGCGGATAGGGCTCGTGCATATCGGTGTCTTTGTAGGTATCGAGCAGAGGTGTCAGCACGGGCAGCCCGATCTCGGTCAGCTCTGCCACCGCCTTGTCGCGGGCGGCTCTGTCCGTGTTGGCGCTGACGGCGGCTAGGTCGGCCGTGATATGCGCTGCCTCCGAAGGACTGGCCGGTGCGCCGAACGCCACACTGAGCACATCGCGCAGGGCGATCCTGCGCACCTTGCCATCCGAAGCGAAATCCAGAGAGACCGTCGCGACATCCCCTTCGATCGTTCTGCCGTCGCGCGTCAGCAGCTGCACCCTCATTCCGCCCTTCGCGGCAGGACGGCCCTTGGCTCCGCCGGACGCGAGCGCAGGGTGCATTCCCAGCGTCATAATCGTCAGGCCCAGTATAAATCCGATAGGTCGCATAACTCTCCTTGACACGCGTTGGTTTTTAGAAATGCAGGTTGAACTCTGCCAGCAGAGAGTTGGCGCTGTAGTTCAAACTGCTCGTGGTGGCAGTGGCGGTGCCGCCCACATTCGCGTAGGCACGGTTGCGGAACTGCCAGCCCATCCGAAAGCCCAGCTGCTGCGTCAGGTCGTAGTTCAGCCCGAAACTCAGATTGGACTCCGTATTGGCGTAGGATCCCGACGCGATGGAACTGGTCATTTCGGTAAAAAGGCTCTGGCGGCTGGAGATACGATAGTTCAGCCCCATGCGCAGGGCGGAGAGATCGGTGCTGGTGTTCAGCAGACCGGTTCCGGTCCCCGTAGACCCGGCAGTCCCAGTCACTGCAGACCCGGCATTGACGAAAGCGCCCTGCGTCTTGCTGCTCTGGTACGAGAACTCCACTTCCAGTTTGCCGCCAAAGGGCCGTCCATTAAGGCTCAGAACGGTGGTGCCCGTATTGGATCCGCCGAGCGTGTTGGTATAGGCGAGTTTCTGCATTTCGTAGATGGCGTTCACATGAATGCGTTTAGAGAGATCCCAGTTGAAACTCACGCCTGCGCCGTTGGTGTTGCTGTTGTACTGATAGTCGCCGAGACTGGCCGACTGGTTGACATGGAGCCCGATCTGCATACCGGGGCGGGGATTGTAGTCGAGATTGAGGCGGTTGGTCTGGCTGCGCCCGCCAAAGCTGGTAGCGCCGTAGATACCGGAGGCAGCGGATCCCAATCCGCTGCTATAGTTGCCGCTGCTGCCAAGACCATCGTTGACGCCTCCGCCGCCGAGCGCCCCGCTCGTCACAGCGCCCAGGGCCGCCCCATTGGCGCCGGTGACATCCCGCGTGTAGGGAAAGCCCTGCGACGCCAGAAAGGCATAACGGGTGTTGACGAGCGTGCCTCCGATGACTGTCGTGGTGGTCGTTCCCGCAACGGCGCCTGTGGTAAGCGCTGAAGCGTTACCGGTATCCGAGAGATCGTAGTTGTAGTGCAGATGGAGGTTGCGGATAAGCCGGAAGTCGGCATCGAAGGCGGTGTCGCGGGCGTCCGTGTTGAGATTCGTGCCGGTGCTGTTGCTGCGAATGGCGTTGTCGGAGTAGCTGCCGCCAAGCGTCAGCCACTTGAGCGGCTGCCACTGCGAGCTGATGCGCTTGGTCTGAGTGGAAGAGCCGGATCCGACGAGGCCGTTGGGATCCCCGGTCGGGCTGGCAATGTTGAGCTGAGCGTAGGTGGACGAGGCATTGCTGACGTTGTTCGCGACTGCCGCCTGCACATTCAGCTGCCCCTTGGTGTAGTTCAGAGAGAGAGTGTCGCTGGTGTTGCTGCTCTTACCGCCGAGGACGTAGGTTGTGGCAAGGTTCGTGCGGCTCAAGGCAAGCGTTGCGGCGCTGTTAAGCCGGTAGTTCGCCCCGATACTATACTGACCGTAGTCGTCGTTGCCCGCGCTGGTCAGAGAGGTCGTCGCGTTTGTCAGGGTCGTCGAACTGATGTACGAAGGGCGTTTCGCCTTCTCCCAGTTCAGTGTCAAACTCATGCGTTTCGTCGCCTGAAAATCCGTATCGAGGGTCACGGATTTCTCGTTTTGATTGAAGCCGGGGCTTTGAATCGACGAGAAGGAAGGGCTGACATCCTTAACCGTCAGGCGGGTATGAAGGTTCTTGAAAGGGTTCAGGCTGGCGATCATCTGCAGAGCCTGTCCGGAATGGTTCTGCCCGGCCAGGGCCAGGCCGGAGAAAGCGCTTTCGAGCGACACATTGCCCAGTTTCCCCAGAGTGAAGCGTCCGTCCAGGCCCATGATGCTGCGGTTTCCCGGCGTCGGATTGGTCTCTAAAGGATAGTACTGTATCTGCACTGTGACGCCCATAGGGTACAGGGCGCCGATATAGATGCGATTGGTGATGATATGGTCGACCGTAAACTCACCGGGGCCAAGCTGGCGATTGTTGACCGTGATAACCACGGGTTTGGTCACCGGGTTGGTGAGATCGATCGGCTGGCTGGTTTGATAGAAGGAGTTCGCCGCATTGTTCCCTTGATAGGGCTCGGTGCGCATCTGCGGTGCGCCGCCGAGCGGCGAGGTCTGCGTCAGGTAAGTGAGGCCGAAC
>JAYTGR010000560.1:0-4541 GCA_043733205.1 Chthonomonadaceae bacterium | reverse complement strand
GCTGCTCTGCCTTAAAAACTACACGGCACAGGATTTTACGGCAGACCTCATTGCCGGGCTGACGGTGGGCCTGGTCGCCCTGCCGCTCGCGATGGCCTTCGGCATCGCGTCGGGCGTGACGCCGCAGGCCGGTATCTACACGGCGGTCGTGGCCGGTTTCATTATCTCGGCTCTCGGCGGCTCACGCACTCAGATCGGCGGGCCGACGGGTGCGTTCGTGGTGATTGTCGCCGGAATCATCGCTAAGTTTGGCCTCTCTGGCCTGCTCATGGTAACGCTCATGGCAGGCGGCATACTTGTTCTCATGGGCATAACGGGCCTGGGTACGGCGGTCAAATTCATCCCGCGCCCTGTGACGATAGGCTTTACCAACGGCATCGCGCTGCTCATCGCCTCGACTCAGATCAAAGACTTCCTCGGCATGAAGACCCCGCCTGTTCCCAGTGAGTTTTTGGGCCGAATGGAAATGCTTGGCAGGCACCTCGCCACAACGCACCTTCCGACCGTGCTGCTGGCTTCGGTGTCGCTGGCCGTCATTCTTCTCATGCCGCGCCTTACCAGGAAGATCCCCGGCTCCATCGTGGCGCTCCTGCTCGGCACCGTGGCAGCGGCGCTGCTGCATCTGCCGGTCGCTACGATCGGCAGCAAGTTCGGCGGCATCCCGCAGGGCTTCCCACCCTTCGCCATTCCGGCATTTCGCCCCGATCTTATCGTGCCGCTGCTGCCGTCGGCCCTCACGGTGGCGCTGCTGGCGGCGGTGGAAAGCCTGCTCTCGGCGGTCGTGGCGGACGGCATGAGCGGCGACAAACACAACTCCAATATGGAACTGATCGCGCAGGGGATCGCCAATCTCGTCAGCCCGCTCTTTGGCGGCATCCCCGCTACGGGCGCGATAGCGCGAACGGCCACCAACATACGCTCGGGCGCGAAAACGCCGGTCGCCGGGATCGTTCATGCCCTGACGCTGCTGCTCATTCTGCTTGTGGCCGCTCCCCTGGCCCGCTTCATTCCGCTTGCGACACTTGCCGCCGTCCTCTTTGTGGTCGCCTACAACATGGGAGAATGGAAAGAGATCGGCACGATCCTCAAACTTTCCAGGGCGGACAAAGCAGTCTGGGCGGTGACTTTTTTCCTCACCGTCTTCGCCGATCTGACGGTGGCCGTCGAGGTTGGAATCGGGCTGGCCGCGCTGCTTTACATTCACCGTGTAGCGGAAACGACAACGGTTTCCACCGTCACGGCGGAATATATCGCAGGCGGCAGACCGCACATTTTGCAGGATAAGGAAGTGCCGTCCTTCGTCTCGATCCTTCGTATTCATGGGCCTTTCCTGTTCGGCACGACCGATAAACTGGCCGAAGAGACTGCTGACCTCACTCGGTTCGCGCCGGTGGTGATCCTGCGGATTCGCAATATGACTGCCATCGATGCCACTGGCCTTCATGCCCTCGAAGTCTTCTCCGACCGGCTCAAAAAAGCAGGCAGGACACTGCTGCTGTGCGGGGCGCGCGACCAGCCCGCAAAGCTCCTGAAGCAGTCGGAGTTCGTAGGGCATATCGGCAGGCAAAACATCCTGCCGCACGTAGAGGCGGCACTGCTGCGTGCAAAGGAGATTGCAGAGAGTTTCGACGGGCTTGGACAGGAGATCGCACAGGATTGCGCGGCTAACGCACCGGTATAAGGGTGTAAGTAGAAATTGAGCTGGGGCAACGCCAGGCGGCGTGGGAGAACCAAGACATAACAAGTTTCTCCATTGCGAAGCGCCGCTCCTGCTATAACAGACTGCACGAAGAGGAAACAAAAATGGCACACAGAGACGACTAAATTCAATGTCAGGCGGACAATCTATCCAAGTCGGCGGGGGATCTGGCAGGGTGGCGACTGGCGCGGGCTGCTGGGTGGGGAAGAGCAGGGGCAGGCATCTCCTCCAGCGTCTGGATGGCTGCAAAGAGGTTCCATAGCCACTTTTCAGCGCGACCTGGCGAAACCTCACGGATATGCTCAAAGGCGGCAGTGGCGTCGGCCTCTGCCGGAGCTGTAAGCTTAACCGTGTAAGCCATAGCGGGCCTTCATTTCGGCAAAGACTTGTGCGGCGGGTTTCAGTTCTCCGCGCTCTGCGCTCTCGATGCCTTCGCGGATAGCGGCGACTGTTTCCATGTGGTGCAGACGGTCCATCAGGTCTTGATAGCTCGCCGCATCCTGGATAACGACTTCGGCTCGGCCATTTACGGTAAGCACTTCCGGTGTTCCGGTCTCTTTGAGGCGGGCGACATGCACCTTATGGTTCCGCAGGAAATCCGTCAGGGGGTGAATCTGTCGTGTGTCCAGCATGGCTTTACTCTCCATCATGCAATTATTTGATAATTATATGATGGCACATGTAAGCGACGAAGGCAAGCGGGCTCCGGGGAGATTATTTGGGGCTGTCGGCGGCATGAGATGCGGTGCTGAAACGAACGTTTATGAGGAATACAACATACCCGAAAGCAAGACAAGGGACAATTTGAGAGAGGCGAGGGGTGGTAGAGCGAGTTAATGTAGGTTTTTGCCTGCAACAATATCGCCCACGCTGTCTTGCTTGACGATGTTGTAACGGGCGTTCGGACTGATAGCTGTCGCCAATTTGGGATCGTCGATGGGCGTGCCGCCATTATCCTTGCCATCCGGACCGACACTGTAGAGAACGTACTTTTGTCCGTTGATGCGATAGAGGAACGCGCCTTTCAGGGCGAAAGGATCGTCTGGGATCTGCTTCAGATAAGCAGGGGCAAGCTCCGCCAGGGAGACCGGATAACCACCATGTTCCAGGCGATAAGCCCGCAACGCCAGAGAGACCAACAAAAGACGGTTTTGCGTCTCGGCGCGCACATCGTCAAAACGATGGGCTTCGTAAACCCAATCCATCGCTTGATTGAGAAAGTCGTTGGGGACAGGCGGCGGGAGCTTGGCAGCATAAGGTCGGCGTGCCCGGTCGGAGAGCGCGTCCATACACTCGATATAACTCTGCCGGATGCCCTTACGACCGTAGAGCAGACTAAAGGCTGTACTATAGCGTTGCGATGGGGGTGCGTCTCCGCCGATCCACGTGTCCGTAGCAGCGAGAGCATTTCGCAGATTGACGGAGCGAAGAATCTCTTCGAGAGTTGCCTGTCCGAACCACTTCTCTTCCTGTAGGGTTTCGGCATAAGGGACGTGCCTGTCCAGGATGGTCTGCAGCCGTTGTGCGGCGACGCGGGCTTGCGCGGCATTCAGATGCTCTAATGCGGCCCACATCGGCTTCCGTCCGATAGACTGCCCCGAGAGACCGATACCCTGGATAAGCGATATGCCTCCACGGGGAATGTCTTCACCGATACGGATCGCATCGAGCGCGCTGTCCGCAGCCCCACTCCAGGCGCCTCGCGCGCCTCGAACGCGACTTTGCAAAGCGAGCAGACGTGGTATGCGGAGAAAATCGGCATAGTGCGGGACTGGAGTGTCATTTGATCGAACGGGAGGACTGCGATATTCGTAAGCGAAGCCCTGATGCAGGATTTGAAGCGCAGGCGCATTGCGCTGCAAGATCGCCTCTTTCTGTTCGAGGGTCATCGGCTTGGGCGCCGAGGGGTTGCCAACGTTATCGATCTGATTGGCGCCGACGAGGGCATGCTCGGCTGCCCAGTAAGTGTCGTAACCGTTGGGACTCGGCATGCTCGGAGTCGGGATCATCACCGCCGAATCGTCGCCTGCGATGCGCCACCAGACCAACAGCAGTCCAGTGACGAACAGCCCGATGAGGCCGCCGAAAATGCGCTTTGTACGCCTTGTTGATGGGGGAGTGGCAGACGGCATTAGCTCTCCTGAGATCGACATGTCTTAAAGACGTGTTCAGCATTGTACCACTCGTGCACCAATCAAACATCTAAATGTCGATACAGCCATTGACCAGGCTAAGTTTCGCCCGGCGAACATTTCCCTTTAGTTTCCGGTAAATTCATGTAGACATCGAACTGCTTGTGATTTGTTGGGCCGCGAAGAGGAGCGACATCAGAGCCCGGCTTCCGTAGATTACGGTGACTAAACCCAATCGCAGAGGAGAACTCTGATGTCACCTATACTTTACGGATTGTGCCGCCTCCTGTTCCAGATTTTGGCAGGGGTTCCGATCAGAACCAATCTCGGTCTGCTGCAGCTGTTCTTCGCCCTGCTCTCCAGACGCTTCCTTCCAAGCCGGGGAGCGCTCTTTCCCGCGCTCGCAGACACCGGACTTTCCGAAGAGGCCGTCCGGCGAAGCAACGCCGCACTGAGGGAGGGCAAGTGGAGCCTGGCAGGTCTCCTCCGTGCCTGGAGAGCGTGTGTCCAGACGGAGGGGCATTTCCGTCGGCATGCTTACGAAGGATACCATCCCGTCGCCGTCGATCTCGTCGGCTTCTTCCGCTCCCATCTGCAGGGGCTGGTGGGCAGGTGGGGAAGACAGTGCCGAGAATCGTGTCCTGCTGCATCCCAACTGCCACAGGCAACTTCACAGCCAGGGACTTTCCGTAGCAAAACCGCGTCCTACC
>JAYTGR010000559.1:0-4548 GCA_043733205.1 Chthonomonadaceae bacterium | reverse complement strand
CGACGGGATTGGCATCGGGCGAGGAGATGCTCCAGATAGGCGGAGAGGTTTTTGCCAGGACACCGCCGCTGAGCGGGAAAGCGTCGAAAGCGATCGTGTCCCCGAGACTGGTGGACACCAGCAGAATATCCTGCGGAACCCCTGTGGCCGGATTGACGATGGAGGCGATCGTCGGCGTCGAAATCCGGGTCGTGGCAAGGGTTTGGGTGCCGTTCAATCCGACGAGGTTGGTGTTCCAGATCTCGTCGTAGGGCGCGCCGTAGATGTAGTCGGGAATGCCGTCGTCCGGGTTGCCGTCGTTATCGAGATCCTGCGCCGGACTCGCATCGTAGGCATGCAGCACGTTGGCGCCGTCCACGTAGAACACGACGCCTTTATAGATGACCGCGCCGGAACCGGCGGAGGTATTGGGCGTCTGCGGCGCGATGGTGGCCCACCGCTCTCCCAGCTGCGCGCCGACATCCTCCTGGCTGCTGTTGGTGCGGCGGGCATTCACGCCAGCGGTCGGAACCGAACTGGTCCAGGCAATCATGTTATAGGCGAATTTGAGATCGACAGGCCGGGCTCCCAGCGTCTGTTCACCGCTGACAGCGCCGCTGTTGCCGCCTTCTCCCACATCGTAGCCGCCTGCATAAGAGTTGATCCCAGTGGCGATGCCGCCAGAACTCACGATGATATGTCCGGCCCCATAGTCGCCGGCGGAGACATAAGGCAGCTGGCCGGAGGCCGTCCCCGCCCAGATGACTGGAACCAGGACGCGTGGGCTCGCCAGCCCGTTCACGCCGGTGAAGGTGTTGTTCAAGCCCTGATGCGTGTGGTGAAGTTGTTTCACGTCGTACTGCACACCGGCGGCTCCGAGATCCCGGATATCGACCTGAGAGAGGGCGTAGGGAAAGTTGATAAGCGGATGGTGCTGCGTTGCAGGGATGGGAAAGGAAGCTGCCGGAATCGCGTTCGCGAAGCCCAGATCGACGATGAACTGTCCCGCGCCGTAGTTTCCCTTGTACTGAAGGTCGAAGCCACCCTCGTCTTCCAGCCATACGGTGCCACCACCATCCACGAAGCGGCGCAGCTTCTCGCGCTCGTCCGTGGAGAACTGCGTCTGATTGTAGTGATAGGCCATCAGCACGACGTCGAACTGCTGGAGATCGGTATTCGAGATATTATCCAGGTTGACTTCCCAGTACGCGCCGAAATTCTTGGTCAGCGGCTGTCCGGTTCGGAAGGCCGCGCTTGCCGGCGTGTTGGCGAACGTAGGATCGCCGGAGTTTAGCGTTCCCCGCTGCTGCCAGCGCGCATAGATATCTCCTGTGATCGTCGCCGAAGCCAGCGGGTTGACAAACTCCCACCCGGCTGGCTTGAGATCCGTGCGTCGATCCAGGATGTAGAAGACATACGGCGTGACGTTCTCTGGCCCTCCCAAGACGGGAGCGGGAGCGGCGCTGGAGACCAGCACACAGACCTTTATCTGCCGGCGCGCACTGGCGTAACTGTGGGTGTCCGCATGGGCCGGAGTCGCAGCCTGGACGGCCAGCAGTCCCAGTCCCACCATCAGCAGACGGAGCAGGCTCATTCTATTTTTCGCGGTGCTTCTTATCATCATCTATAACCTTCGTAATCCCGTCGTTTGACGAACTCAGGCACAATGCGTTACGGAACCAGAACCCCACCCCGGCCCTGCCCCTTCGTAAGGGGAGGGAGTTTTCTGGAAGCCCCTCCTTACGAAGGAGGGGGTTGGGGGAGGTGTCCCCACCGTTATGGGACGAGGGGATGATCGCTGTCTCCGAAATAGAGCAGGCCAGGGCAGACCGGCTGGCGCGGCGTGGGCGGCAGGATCTGATAGATGCCGTTTGGCCACCAATTCGTTATTGGCGTGTACTTATAGCGCAGCGCCCGGTTCTGCCGCATAGCCGCCGCAGTGGGACTGGTTGTCAGATTGACATCGGAGGCGTGCTGGTAGGGCATGGCGAACGCCGGATCGTAGAGATAGCGCAGGCCGCGCGTGATCTTCTCATTCTGTTCCAGCGGGGTCCGGAAGTCGGTCGTGCGATCCTCGCCGTTATTGTAGGTGCAGAGAGCGGTCTTCGCATCGTGTACCGCCAGGTGGTCGTCTGGAACGGTGACTGAGCTGGAGCCGTAGATGGCCGGAATATAGCCCCATTTCGCCATCCAGGCCGCCTGATCGCCCATTGAAGCGGTGTAGTTCTCGGAGATGGCTCCGAAGATCGTCAGGCGGACATCGGTCGGCTCATTGTAGAAAGGATAGACGTCCTTGACGGCCTTGTCCGCTGCGCTGTCCAGACTTTGACCGCTGCTGCCGATACTGTAGGAGGTCCGTTTGCCGGTCTGCGCAAAGTTGATACGTGTATCGTTCGGATCCTGGTTGATCGAGTAGCCTGGAATAATGAAGAACGACTTCTCCTGCGCGTACATCGCCGCTTCGATGCGGATGTCCAGCGGCGCAACGACCGCACCGCCGAACAGATAGTCGGTCGTGCCGCTCGCTCCCAGCAGTGTCGAGGCGTTCTGGTCTTTCTGCACCCGCAGGACATTGTCATAACCGGGCGCGGGAGGTACGCCAGGTGTACGCAAAAGGCTATTGAACATGGCGGTCGTACCATCGTAGTAGGGCGAAGCATTCCCCGGATCACGCAGCAGGAAAGCGCGCATATCGGCGTAGGGCGTGGTGCCACTGGCGACCGGGATAGGCGCTCCTCCGACGAACACCACCCCTACCCCATAAGTTTCCGGCGGCAGGATCGGGTTCTGGTTGAACTGAAAGATCGAATTGCCGTTCCCATTGTCCTGTGCCGGGTTGACGAACAGGTTCATGGCGGACGGGCCGGGAGACAGGGCGCGATGGCGTGTCATCAGGAAGATCGGGCTGGCGTTCGCGCCGACCTGATAGGAGGTCGGATCGACGCCCCAGCTGAAGCTCTCATCGTAGGACTGGCGGGTCGTGCCGAGATAGACATCGAAGACGCCGTCGGTGCCAGCGTCGGGTGTCCAGACACCGGTCTGGTTCTGCGGCGACATAAACATCGTCGTGTTGACGCAGACGTAGTCTTTTGCCAGGATCGAGCAGGTAGAGCCGCGCTCCAGGGTTGGCACTCCCGCATTCACGAAGCCGTCGCCCTTGACCAGATTGCCCTCTACATACGCGGTGCCGCCGGTGACCACGGTGATGTGGACGCGTCCCAGGTGCGGGACCGCCGTCTTGGTGGGATCGGTCACACCGCCGTAGATGCCTTTCAGCCGTACATTGCCTTCCAGCATGATCACGATGTCTATTCCGTAGGAGTTCTGATCGCTGAACGGATTGTTATAGCCCGGAGGGGTGCCCGGCGTGCCTTTCGGCTCATCGCCCACATGCGACAGGGCCGGAAGCGCGTAGGCGGTGCCATCGGGAAAGACATAGTTCTGGCGTTCGTCATCGGCGAGCGGAATATCGATCACCTTGCCGCCGTTGGCGGTGATCGGAGTGCCGTCCGGCTTGCGGAACACGTCGTTGTCGCTGCGCGTGAAGATCAGGTGCGTGCCTCGGATCTCCAGCTGCACACCCGGCGGACGGTAGTTCGGCCCCTCCCAGTAGGAGTTCGGGAAGGCTTTCGGATCGAGCCAGTCGGTGCGGAGCGAGTAACCGCCGTTGATCCCCTGCGACTCGTGCTGCAGATCCTGCGGATTGTTGATATAGACGCCCCGGCCCCAGCCGAAGAAGCCGGTGTTCGGAGTGCCGGGTTTGGACTGATCGAAGAAGCCGGAATCGCGGGTCAGGGAGCGATAGCGCAGCACCCCGGTGCCGTCCACCTTGGTATCCATCAGCATCGGGTCGAGGCGCGGAATACCGCGGTTGAAGCCGATGTTATCGGGAGTGGACGAGCCGTCGCGAACCAGGCCCTGCAGCGTGCTGAAAGCTGCGCAGCCGCTGGGCTCGATCGCCTGTGCAATCGGCGTCGTATTCGGCGCGGTGTTGACGTAAACCTGCACGTCAGGGTCGCCCAGAACAGCAGGATCCCCCGTACAGGGGCCGTTGTTCGTCAGGCGTGTCGGGGCCAGATTGAAACTGCCCGAGGTCAGGATCGTCTCGGCAGAGGCCGGATACGACAGGCGCGGACTGAGATAGAAATAGGTGTCGCCTCCAATGCGCACGCTGCCGTTGAAACGCGTGGGAGCGCCGTACAGCACTTCTCCATTGTTTACGCCGTCGAACGTATGCGCCGCGATGGTCGGATCCCCGATGATGGTCGCGATGTCGTGCAGGCCGTCGAGCGAAGCAATCGTCTGACCCACCGCAGAGGCCTGCATATGCGGCGTGCCGATGAAGTTTTCATAGGAAGTGCGGTCTTTGTTGGTGACGAAGAACAGGTAGTCGGTCAGGCCGAGCTGCACATAGGCGACCTGTTCGCGGCGCAGCTGCGGCGCCAGGCTGCCCCGCTGCACGAAGACCGTCGGGTCGACATCGCCCTGCGAAATATCGCCCGGCCGCCCGACCGCCTCGATGCGCATGTACTGGCTGCGCGGATCGTCGGCGCGGGGCTCGTAGACGAT
>JAYTGR010000558.1:0-1498 GCA_043733205.1 Chthonomonadaceae bacterium | reverse complement strand
TCGGCGGCTCGACCAACGCCGTCCTGCACCTGATGGCCATCGCACGCGAAGCCGATGTCGAGTGGACCCTGGAAGATTTCGACCGCGTCGGCAACCGGTCGCCCCATCTCGCGGACCTGAAGCCCGGCGGACGCTTCGTCATGTTCGACCTGCACAAAGTCGGCGGAACCCCCGCCCTGATGCGCGCTCTGCTGGACGCCGGAATGCTGCACGGCGACTGTCCCACCGTGACAGGCGGCACGGTGGCGGAAAATCTGGCGGGAGTGCCCAGTATCTACTCGCGGCCCCAAGTCGTGGTGAAGCCGCTGGACGCGCCGCTTTACGCCTCTGGACATATCATGATCATGCGCGGCAACCTCGCGCCGGAAGGGGCGGTCGTCAAGACCGCTGGCCTGAAGAAGCGCAGCATCACCGGCCCTGCCAAAGTGTACGACGGCGAAGAGGCCTGCTTCGCTGCTGCGGAGAAGCGCGAGATCAAACCCGGCGATGTCGTGGTGATTCGCGGCGAAGGGCCAGTCGGCGGGCCGGGAATGCGGGAGATGCTCTCCGTGACCGCCGCACTGGTCGGTCAGGGGCTGGGCGATCAGATCGGCCTCATCACCGATGGAAGGTTCTCCGGGGCCACGCACGGCCTCGTAGTCGGCCATGTCGCGCCGGAAGCCTGGGTCGGCGGCCCCATCGCCTTCCTTCAGGATGGCGACATCATCACCATCGACGCCGAAGGCAAAAGCCTCACCGTCGATCTGTCCGACGCTGAGTTGGAACGCCGCCGGGCGGCCTGGGAAATGCCTCCCCCCCGCGAAACGCGCGGCGTCCTCGCCAAATACGCCAAGTGCGTGCGCTCTGCCTCGGAGGGAGCCATCACGTTCTAAAGGAACCCTATGGACAACGCGCCCGAATTCAGTCCGGATCAGATTGCCCTTTTTGTGGATCTGGAAAACCTGGTCAATATCGCCTCTTCCCTCGGCGTGCCGGTGGATATGCAGCACGTTCTGGAGCGTCTGGCACAGTATGGCCGTGTGACGGTGCGGCGCTCCTTCGGGGATCTGGTCGCCTCCTGCCGGCGCAATCAGCCGATCAACTCCATCCGGCAGATGCTGCAGTACCATTCGGTGCAGATCGAAGACATCCCCTATACCGGCGCGAAAAACTCCTCGGACATCTGCCTCGTCGTGGATGCGCTCTCCTTCGCCTACTCGCATCCCAACATCCGCTACTTCGCCATTCTGGCCGAGGATCGGGACTATCGCCCGCTGATGAACAAACTGCGGGAACTGGGCAAGATCACCATCGGCATCGGCGGCAGCCGCAGCAGCACCAACCCCATGTACGTCCGCGCCTGCGATGTCTTCATGTACTATGAGTCGCTCTTCACCGCCGCAGCCTCTCCCGCCACCGCCGCTTTTCACAGCACTCTGCCTTCGGAGGATGTTTCGGCCCTGCTGAACGAGTACTGCCAGCTGCTCCAGGATGCGATGATCGCGCTGGAGCAGCGTGG
>JAYTGR010000557.1:0-4557 GCA_043733205.1 Chthonomonadaceae bacterium | reverse complement strand
GCGAGATGAAACACGGCCCGCTTGCCCTCGTCGAGCCAGGCGTGGCGATCATCGGCTTCTGCACCCAGACGGCCACGAACGAGAAGATGTACAGCAATCTCAAAGAGGTCAAAGCCCGCGAAGGGACCGTCATCAGCGTCATCCGGGACGGCGATATCACTCCTGACGGCTCCGATGCGGTCATCTCCGTGCCTTCGACCCTGGATGCCCTGATGCCGATCGTCGCGATGGTGCCGATGCAGCTGCTCGCCTACCATGTCGCCCGCGTGCGCGGCTGCGAAATAGACCAGCCCCGCAACCTCGCCAAAAGCGTCACCGTCGAATAGCCCCATTCCCCGAACGCACCTCGCCTCTCTTCCTTAGTAAGGAAGAGAGGCGATCATAATTCCGGCAGAGCACATTGGAAACTCAGTCGGAGCCAGACTTCTCGCCGATCTGACTCAACAGCTGCAGCGCCCCTTCCACGTAGTAAGGATAGCCCAGATCTCGATAGAGCGCCAGGCTCTCCTCGGCCAGGATGCGGGCGGAATCCCTCTTCCCTAGACGCTGTTTCACGCTGGCAAGACTGAAGAGAAGCAGGGCGGTCCCGTTTTTTCCTCCGATCTGTCGAATCAACTCCAAACCTTCGGTGTAGTATCTTTCAGCGCCGATGTCGTCCCTGGCCGCTCCAGCGGCGCCGCCTAACAGCCATAAGGCGTGGGAGCGGCTGTTGCCATCTTTCACCTGAATGCTCAAGTCCAGCATCTCCTCATAGAGCGCACAGGCAGTCGTATTGTCCCCGCCGCTTCTCAGAATCGCATACCCTAATTCGCCGACCGTAACCGCAATTTTTCGGTAGTCCCGACGCTCTCGATACAGCAGGATACACTCTTCAAACCAGGCGATCCTCTGCGCAGAATCTATCTCCGCAAGCCGTTTGGTGGCCATCTGGCTCAGAGCATCTGCGATCCCCAGAGTGTCTTCCTTAGCCCGAAAAATTGCCAGGCTCTCCCGCAAAAGCTCCAGACCCTCTGTCTCCGCGAGCATCCAGTTGCGGGATTTCATCACCAGGCACCGTGCGTACTCCAGGCGATTTGAAGGATCCTGGCAGAGTTCCAGTGCGGCATCGCAGCAGGATCTGTGCTGGAGAGGATCGCCGTAGACGCATGCCATATAAGCGGCTCCCAAAAGAAACTTGACGCGCATCTGTGTCGATGCTTCCGCAATGCACGGCATGAGGACATCGAACCACCGTCTCCCCCCAAGGAGATGTCCGCGTGCAGTCCAAAAATAGGACAGGGCGCTGGCAAGACGGCAGGCGGTCTCCAGAGCCTCGGGAGAACGGGTGCTCCACAGCAGCGCCGCCTGGAAATTGTCGTATTCCAGATCCAGCAGATCCAGCGCGGCAACCTGCTTCTCCGAATTCAGATGTGGCTCCTGCTCCTCGGCGAGAGCGAGAAAATAGTCGGCATGCCTACTCTGGCAGAGTGTTCCGGCACCGGCCACTTGCAGGAGGCGCTCCGCCGCGTATTGCTTGACTGTCTCCAGCAGACGATAGCGTCCCGAGCCGTCCCGCTCCTCATAGACTGCCAGGGACTTGTTCACCAGCGAATCCAGCAGGCCCAGAATGGCGGCCTTCGCCACCGGCGGATGCGCGCAGACGGCCTCTGCAGCTTCCAGGCTGAACCCACCCCTAAAGACCGATAAGCGCAGCAGCAGAACCTGCTCCGCCTGCGTCAGCAGGCGATAACTCCAGTCCATGAGTGCGGTCAGCGTCTGGTGTCTGGGCAGGGCGGCCGCGTTGACACCGCTCAGCACCCGATAACAGTCCTGCAGACGCCGGGCGAGCTCCGTCACCGGAAGCGACGCAGCGCGGGCCGCAGCCAGTTCGATGGCGAAGGGAATGCCGTCCAGTTTGCTGCAGATCTCGATCACCGCGCGCGCACTGCGCCCATTCAGCCGAAAATCGGCCTGCTTCGCTCCGGCACGTTCGGCGAAGAGACGGACGGCATCGGAGGAGCGGGCCGTATCCAGCAGGGCAGCTTCTGCGGAGGGCAGACGCTGCGGATCGGGTACGGAGAGGGAGGGCACACGCCAGGTCACTTCATCCGCAATGCCGAGGGCCTGGCGGCTTGTCACCAGGATCACCAGGCCCGGGCAGCGCCGCAGGAGATCCTGAACCTGGGCGGCTCCGGCGCTCATCAGATGCTCCAGGTTGTCCAGGACCAGCAGCATGGCCTTCTCGGCGAGAAACTCCGTCAGAGTTTCGGCGGGAGGCCTCCGGGGATCTCCCTGGACCCCCAGGGCCGAAAGGATCCGGTCCGGGATCTCGGCCGGGTCGGTCAGCACGTCCAGTTCGACGAACGCCGCCCCGTACGGATAGGCGCCGGCCTCTTCAGACGCGACGACCGTCGCCAGCGAGGTCTTGCCGACCCCCCCCGCGCCCGTCAGCGTGACCAGACGCGACCGCCGCAGCGCCATCGCGATCTGAAGAATATCCTGTTCCCGGCCGATCAGGGGCGTAATACGCGCCGGCACGGACGATCGGCTCAGCAGGATCGGGGCGGCGGGAGGGGAAACGGGGGAGAGTTCCGCGCGCTGGCGCGCTCCCGAGCGGATCTGCCGAGAGAGCTGTTCGAGTTCCGGGGAGGGGCGGGCCTGCAGGTCGTTGTTTCGCAGAAAGCGCATGAACTCCTGATAGACCTGAAGCGCCGCATTCGTGTCTCCTGCCTGGCTGAGGGCCTGCATGAGCTGCATCTGGGCGCTGTCGCGGTAAGGGTCGCGCCTTACGACGACACGGAGGGTGTGGGCCGCCAGACGCCAGTCCTCCCGCTCTGCAGCCTCTGCAGCCAGGTTTTCGAGGAGACGCAGGCAGGTCTGTTCGCGTGCTTCGCGTTCGGTGCTGGCCCAGGGCTCGTAGCAGTCTTCCAGGAGCGCGCTCCGGCAGAGGGAGACCGCGCACTCCCATCCGGCGCGATCCTGGTGGGCGGCAAGCCTATCGAAGGTGAGCAGGTCGCACTCCGCCCCGGACAGATCCAGGCGCAGGGTGTTCAGGGTGACCGACTGCAGGCGGACGGCCTCGCTGCCGAGGGCTTTGCGCAGGTCGGTGAGGCTGAGGTTGAGGTTGGCGCGCGCCTGGCTCTCCCAGCTCTCAGGCCAGAGCAGACCTGCCAGCCATTCGCGCTGCACTTCCCGCCCGTGATGGAGCGTCAGCAGGGCGAGCAGCCAGTACCCTTTTCGTGTCCGCAGGCGGCGTACCGGCTGACCGCCGACACAGATCTGCATCGAGCCGAACAGGCTGATCGCCAGTCCCTGATCGAAATTCAAAGGTTCAAAACCTCCCTCAGGCGTTTTTGTGTGTCCTCTGTCAAAAATCTGGGGTCTGATAACCCAATTCACTTGATTTTGATAACCCCTCTGATAATACGAGCGGGCTATCCTATGTTATGTTTCCTGCTGCGGGGACATCGTTAACCGGAAACAGAGACTGGGTCCGTGGGCTTTGGCAGGAGCGGCGAAGTGTTCCTCTGAAATCGCCGCGAATGCCGGGTCGTTCGGTATGACAGGCAGCAGCCAAAGGAGGACTTCAGCTGGAACGCGAGGAGGCTGTCGGCTGTCTCTGAAATACCTTCACAAAGTGCGTCGTGCAAAGCTGCGGCTCCTGCAGAAACCTGGATCTGCGCCGTTCCCGCGTCGTCTGCCTATCCCTCGTCCGGTCGTGCAGGGAAAAGCATTCCTGCAGACGGCGCTTTTACGGGCATTTTGCCCGCTATCACCGCCTGTTTTTACGCCTGACGCCGTTTTCTCTGATCGGTTCCTTCCTTTAAGAGTTTGGTAAGGGCAAGCGGTTATCTTGTAGTTACTTCACGGGACGCTCAAAGTCCTACATCGGTTTCTTCAGAAAGGAAATAGATCCTCATGAATCGTTTGATGCGTACACGTTTGACAGCCGTCACGCTTGGAGTGATCGGACTGACCGCATTGTCTGCAGCAAAAGCGGATCCGGCTCGATAAGAACTTCGGAACCCCGAGTTCTCCCAGTTTCCGATCTGCGCAGCTCGATCTCGTAACAGACTCGATCTCTGTGGCCGCAACCCCAGAACCTGGCGCTGTCGCGCTGTTAGTCTCGCTCGGTATGGTTGGCGCTGGCTCCCTGCGCCGCCGCCGCAAGTAACATGTTCTCATCTTCTCATCAGAAAGGCACTCGATCATGGCACGCACTTTTTTGTTCGCTCGCAGCGCATTCGCTGGCATTTTCGTCTTCGCGGCGGCTTCCAATGTCCAGGCCCAGCAGACAATTTACGCTGGCAGTCAGAACTCTGGTGAGGTGGAGCGGTTCACCACGACCGGAACACGCCTTTCGAATCTCACCACAATCAGCAATCAGGGCAATGGCATTTTCATTACCGTAGATCCGTCGGGACACGTGTACGTCACCGATCCGTCCGTTAAAAAAATCCGGGAGTTCTCTTCAGCCGGCGTCAGCATGGGTTTCTTCGCCTCTTACAATAATTTCGCTGAGGTCAAGGCGGACGCAAGCGGAAACATATTCGTCGCGGATACAGACAATGCCCACCC
>JAYTGR010000556.1:0-1501 GCA_043733205.1 Chthonomonadaceae bacterium | reverse complement strand
CCTGGAAGTGGGCGCTGGTGGCGACGAACCACATGGTGCGCTTCGGGCGATGCTCGGCCTGCTGGAAGTAGCGCATCATCTCCAGCATCGCGGCCATGCCGCAGGTGGTGTCTGCACCGGGCGCGAGAGCGGGCACGACCGAGGTGGAGTCGTAGTAGGACTGCACGACGATGACCTGCTTGGTGAGTTCCGGGTCGGATCCGTCGATCTTCGCCATGAAGTTGCGCCCGGTCTTGGTGGCCCAGGGCATGGTGCAGGTGAGTTTGACCGTCGGGGCGCGCCCGCTGACGCACTGTGCGAGCAGGGGCGCAGCGTCCTCTTTGGTCATGTAGAAGCGGGGAATGGCGATGGGGATCGAGATGAACTTGGCTTCGGCCTCTCCGCGCATCGTGGCGGTGGGCGCGACGAAGATCACGGCGCGCGCCCCGAGGCGGGGAGCGTTCATCCACTCCGCCGCGCAGTTGAAATCGACCATGACGACCGAACCATCGACATCTTTGCCGTTGAAGTTGCGCAGTTTGCCGTCTTTGACATAGATCAGGGGAGCGGTCAGGCCATTGGAGGGCAGGGTGGGAGTGCGCACCAGGTTGGGCCAGAGTGGATACATCCGCAGCGGAGCCACCGGATCCTGATTCACCGTCATCGGCTCGCCGGGGCTTTGCACCACCTGCACGTAGGCGCCCTTGGCTGCGTCGTCCACGCCGAGATCGTAGGGGATGGTGATGTGATACGTGTCTTCTTTGACGCTGCCGGGGCCGAGGATCTGCTGGAACTGGCCTTTTATATAGTCGGCGGCTTTGTCGCTGTCCGGATAGCCCGCAACGCGCGACTTGAACTTGCCGAGCTCCTGCACCGTCTGCTGCAGCCGCGCCGCATCTACATTCGAGTAGATCTCGTGGTACTTGTCCTGAAACTCTTTTTTGACATCAACCGCACGGGCGACTCCGCCCGCTCCCACGAGCAGCAGGAGCGCGCACAGAACCGGCACGAAACCTGCACTCCGAACGGAGCGAGGCAGGAGGCTATTCCCGAAACAAGGCATGGACGCTTCCCTTCTAATGGGAAAACGAGCGAACGCAGATCGTTAAGAGGGAACGTCGTCGTTCTTCGTTTCTTCCAGGCGGTGTGCAGAATGGGCGGCAGAGGTACACCGCGCCGATGCAAACCGAAGCAAGAATAATTCGAGGTGGGGATGAAATGCTAACCCCATAATATCATAACGGCGCGCAAAAATCAAGCATCGCCTTCTCCACGTCTTCGCCTGCCGCGATTTTGCCTGCGGGCGTCCGTTTGGACCGCCAATGTCTGACCTCGTTCCTCCTTATGACGATTCGACACGCCCTTTGTAACATCCTGCCTGATGTGGCTGTCAACTTGCGCTTTCTGCTTTCCCTATGTGAGCGATCGGATGGCACGATGGACTAAAGTCCTTCGCTAGGGGCCTGCGGCCGAAGGTCCGCCTGCGCGGACTCAAATACGGTTCCCTGGCGAAAACTGAATG
>JAYTGR010000555.1:0-1501 GCA_043733205.1 Chthonomonadaceae bacterium | reverse complement strand
GCATGACCGCTGTCGGCACGGGCGAGGTCGGGAAGTCGTAGACCGTGTAGGGAACGCCTGCAAAGATATGCCTGCCCGTCGGAAGATCCTTGAAGGTGAAGTTCTTGTCGCCGAACCAGCCGCGCTCATCTCGGTACTGATTGGCCTGCTTGGCCAGATCGATGGGGCGATAGTTCAGGCTCTCTCCGGCGATCACGCTCTTGCTGGAGAAAGGCGCCTTCAGATTGCGCAGCAGCGCGCCGAGAATATTGCGCTTCTTGACCGCGTTCTCCGGAACCTCTTCGGTCTCCTTGAACAGCAGATTGCAGAGCACGATGCCGCCCTTCCCCTTTGGATACTCCATCATGCCGCCAACATTGAGCATCGGCTTCACCTTCTGATAGAAAGCGGGTTCGCGCAGGGCTTTCAGGTAGATGTTGTCCAGGCCAATAACCGGCCGCACGTTGGGCAGGGTCTTCCACTCCGCGAGCTGCAGGTCGATGCGCCTGCCGGTGCGCGGTCCAGGAAGCGCGAACGTCTGCGGCTGATTGTCGGGCCGGGTCGCGAAGGATACCGCCGTCTCCTTCTTCTCGTCGAAGAGCAGATTGACCTTCGTGGTCGGATAGTACATGGTGTTGCCGATAAAGGTCAGTTCCGTCACCGTTTGGGGCTTGGGGAAGTCCATGACGATGTCGAGCGGGCCTCCGTTTGCCGGAACATCTACATCGACGATGAGAGGCCAGCCGTCGGCGGAGACAAAACCGTTGACGATGTTCTCATAGAAGCCGTTGTTGAAATGGGCGAACGGCGCGACCTCGTCGTAGTCCACGACATAGCCGAACTCGTCCGACACGACATAGCTGCCGTCCTGATAGTCGAAGATGCGTTTCGGCGAGTACATCACGATGTCGCCGGTCGGAATTCCGGCGGTCAGCGGATTGCGGGCCGGGGAGAACGTAACGCGTTCGCGCCGGAACGGACGGATCATGTGGTCGTAACCGACCAGCTTGTTGTAGTCCGCCAGTCCTTCCGGTGTCAGGCCGTTGAAGACGATCCAGCCTCCCGCGCGGGTGAAGGCGCTGACCTTCGGCAGACTGTCCGCCAGGGTTTTGAGGTTAGCGGGGGTCGCCGCGATGACGACCACACCGCCGCCTGTCCCGGATATCGCCTGCAGGGGGTCCAGTGTCTTCGTATAGGTCAGCCCCACCCCATCCAGGGCTCTCTGCAGCAGGCCGGACTGCGGCGATTCTGCGGACGGCGCAAAGGTGACGGGACGATAGGTCAGATGATAGGATGCGCCGTAGGTGAGCAGGTTGATCAGTAGCTGCTGAGCGACTGCATTGGCCGGAAGCTTCTCCTCCAGGGCCAGCTGACTGAGCAGCAGCAGCCCTTTGTCGGCGGGCATCTCGATCAGAGCGCTGTTCTGCAGCAGATTGTCGCACTCGATCAGCGACTTGCCGCCTCGCGTAGGCTTCATATAAGCGTTGCGATAGACGACTTCATCCGCACCCCACGTGAAAAA
>JAYTGR010000554.1:0-11912 GCA_043733205.1 Chthonomonadaceae bacterium | reverse complement strand
GCTGCATCAGCTGAGGAGCCTGCTGCTGGGAAAAGCGCTGTCGAGCGCGCACATGGAGAATACGCTTCTTTCCAAAATCATCGCCCTGCCTGTCTTTTCGTCGGACGCTATCTCTTCGGTAGCTTACGCTACGCAGGAGATAGTGCTCGTGATGGGCGCGGCCGGCCTTTGGTCCCTGTCGCAGCGCAGCGGCTATGCCCACTATACCCTGCTGGTTTCGGGCCTCATCGTGGCCCTGCTGATTATCGTGGTGTCGTCCTACTGGCAGACCATCTTCGCCTATCCCAGCGGCGGCGGCAGCTACATCGTATCGAAGGAGAATCTGGGCACGAACTGGAGTCTGATCGCGGCAGGAGCCCTGCTGATCGACTATGTACTGACTGTCTCCGTATCGGTGGCTTCCGGCGTACAAAACCTGTCCAGTGTGCCTTTCCTGGTCCGTTTCCATCCCGACCCACCTAAGAAGAACACGGTGCTCATACTGGTAGGAGACTTGAACCAGGGGACACTTCATGCCCTGAACTACGGCAAACTGCTCTCCCCCAACTGCCGCGGAGTCCATGTCGAAATCGAGCCGAACGACAGCAGGAGGCTCCAGGAACAGTGGCCGCAATTCTGTCAGGGAGTCCCGCTGACGGTGCTTCCCTCTCCTTACCGCAGCGTGGCACGGCCGCTGAAGAGCTACATCGCCGAAGTCAATAAGGAGCATGAGGATGATTTCGTCACGATCGTTATTCCCGAAGCGGTTCCCGAAAAATGGTGGCAGCAGATCCTGCATGGACAGGTCGGCCTGCGCTTGAAACTGGCATTTTTGGGTCACTCCGATATTATCGTGTCGAATGTCCGCTACAGACTGGAGCGTCCCGCAAATTGGAAACCGTGATGCGCAGCGCGGGTACGTTCATCCAGGAAATTGGTCTGTGTGCCGTATGACTGTCGATTATTTTCTCTTCCATGGTAAAATGGATTTCGCGTAATGCAGACACCGAGAAAATTGCAGCTTTCTGCATGATTAAAATATTATATTATCCCCTCGATGGTTCCTCTGTGCGCATTGCATCGGGAGAACCGACAGATTACCATGCACTCGCACAACTGCTGTCCGCGTGTTATTCCGATTTCGTCTTCGATCCTGAAGTCCTGCAGGCACAGGACATGATGGACCATTTCGTCTCCTTACCAGGAGCACGCTGGCTGGCGCAGCAGGGTACGAAGGCAGCAGCATACGGAGAATTACGGCAGTTTGCGGAAGACATTTCTTCCCCTCGACGCTTTCTCAATATCGTCGTGCATCCCGAATATCGCGGACGTGGATTGGGTGGTCGGCTCTACCGACTTCTCATGGAACATTTGTTGGTTCTGCCCGATCTATCTCTGCGCGCAACGGTTCTTTCTGAGGATACTTACAGCGCTGGATTTATGCAGCGACGTGGATTTGTGTGCGAACAGTCTCTCCAGGAATGGGCGCTGCTGCTCCCGTATATCGACATTCAGCGCACACTGTGCCGCAAGGGAATCTGCGCGGATACGCAGATGTCTCTCTGCAGTGTGGAAGAGCTTCAGACGGATCCAGAGCGAAATCGCAAACTATACCGGCTGATTCGAGAAATTCGTCAGGATACTTTGTGGGCGTCGGACCGGCCTCTGATTTCTTACGATATGTTCGAAGCGAGTTATTTAGGGGATCCCTCTTTTTTTCCGGAAATGGCTTTCGTCGCCGTCTATGCCGGAGAATATATCGGTTATTGTGATCTGCGCGATGACGGCGCGGAAGGACTGCTTTTCAATCTGACGGGGGTGCTGCGTAATTACCGGCGTCAGGGAGTGGCAGCAGCGCTAAAGAGAATCGGATTGGAACGCGCTCAGGAAAAAGGATACACGCGTGTCCGAACTTTTTGCAGCGCCGAAAATACCGCGATTCAGGCGATCAATAAGCAGCTGGGTTTTGTACAGACATCCGCCTGGACACATCTTTTCAAAGGCGATTTCCGACCGCCTATAAAGTAGTTTCCGCAAAGCAGGAACTATCCGACAGAAAACGGAATATACTCTATAGATTTCGGTTATATCCCGTAAAATCAAAACAACAAAGGAGGCCCGGTAAGGGGAATTGGTGACGGTGCGCAGGCAATTCGCGTTTTCGCAGGAAGACTGCCAGGTGTCATCAGAAAGTTCCATAATCCCTTTTCCTTCAATCGCAACTATGGAACTATTAATTCTGGGATTGGCTTTGGGAGTGGGCGCGGCAAAGCGCAAGGAAGTCACCAAAGCCGTTGTTAAAGGCTATATGACGATTTCGGAAAAGACCCGAGAAGTGACGGCCCACTTAAAAGAGGATATGCGGGATGCTGTCGAAGAGGCCCGCTACGAACAGGATCTGCTGGTCAGCGAAGCGCCTGCTGCAGAGATGGATACTTCCACGGAACGTGTCGTACTGCACGAGGAGGCCGCTGCCGCAGACGCTGTTCATGTTACCGCCGCTTCCGTTGCCGCCGCGTCGGTTGAAGCTGGACGTAAGGTTCAGACGGGCCTGTTCAAAGGCCTCGCAAAAAGTTATCTGGCGATGACGGAAAAGACCCGTTCCACAGTTGCGCAGATGCGCGAAGAGATGCGCGATGCTATTGAAGAGGCGCGCTTCGAGCGGGAACATGATACTGCCAAGGCAGAAACCGTGGTAACTGCGGATCCCATACCCGACAGTTCGGTCAGTGAACACATGCATGCGCCGATAGTGACCGTGGCTCCTGCAGGCGACACCGTGCCAGAGACACCGCCTGCCAAACGCCGCGGTCGTCCTGCCGGTAAACAGACAGTCTTGGTGGCTCCTGCAGGCGACACCGTGCCAGAGGCGACGCCTGCCAAACGCCGGGGTCGTCCTGCTGGCAAAAAGGCAGTCGTCGAGATTGTGGCCGTAAAAGCGCCACGGCGCTTGAAACCGAAAACGACGAAAAGCGCGGAGCCTGAAACCCCAACGGAGCGGTCCGAACGGATAGAAACCGCGATTGAAGCCGCTGAAATAGCAACCGCAGTCCTCTAGTGACTGCGCGGCCCTGCCGATTCGCCGCCTGAAAGCGGCGAATCGGCTTTCAATATCGCATGCTTATCGTTTCCGAGTTAGGATATATTATAAATTGGCCGCTTCCTCTCCCAGACCATTTCGTACCACGTCCGCTATTCCAGGACGCATTCGTATCCAGATCACCCCGAAATCCGCCCGCAGAGGCGAACTCGAACAGATCGCCGAACAGGCGGCTCTGCTGGACGATGTCGTGGAAACTGCCGTTGTCCCAGATGCCAATAGCATCATCGTACGTTATGAAAAGCGCCGCCCAATGATGGAGATGGTGCGAACGCTGGAAGATCTGACGTCCCGCACACTTCGCACGGCAGACAGGCCCGCGGCTGTCTTAAACGATACAACCGCCCCAGCCCATTTCTCCCCCTCAGAGAAACCCACAGGAAAGGTGACGGGGCGCCAGAACGAACGGGAGACGGAACCCCTTTTGCTTCCCGAATCTTATGGGGAGCAGACGATCCCTGCGCACCGCAACGGCCAGTCTCCCCAAAAATTCCATCTTAGCATCAAGCATTTTATTCCTGGCCGGATGCGTCTGCAGGTTTCACAGGTCCGCTGGAATTTCCGTCTCGCCATGGAGTTCGAGGAGCTTCTCGCGCAGGAGCCGGAGGTCCACAGCGTCGAGACGAATATGGACGGCGGCTTTGTCATTGTCAAATACGACGCGTCCGAGCAGAAATCCACGCGCATGCTGGCGAAAGTGCGTCAGGCGATGGCAGGCGCGCTTCATACTCTGTCCGGCCCCGCCGAGCAGAGCCTGCGCCGTATCGAGCCGCCAGCCGAGTTTCACAGTAAAGATCTGACCGCCGAGGCGAAGCCAGGCCTGAATCCCCTTGTTTTTCCGACCGTTTCCATTGCACTCTCCGCGGTTGGCGTGCTGCCCGTGGCAGTCGTCGGTGTCGCGCTGGCCCTCGCGTCGATCCCTACCGGCCTTGGCGCGTGGGAAGGTCTGCAGAAGCGGCGATTCAATGTCGCTCAGCTCGACTTCGCCGCGCTGATCGCGCTCGCCGCGCTGGGACAGTTCCTGACCGGCGGTATTATGACCTGGCTGATCGGCCTCGGTGAGTTGATCCGAATGCGCACCATGCGCAGTTCGCGGCGAGCGATCTCAGAGCTGATGTCGCCTGCCGGCCAGACAGCCTGGATGGAAGTTGACGGCACGATTCTCTCGGTGAAGGTCGACAAACTGCTGCCGGGAAACATCGTTCTGGTCTATCCGGGTGACCAGATCCCGGTAGATGGCGAGATCGTCGAGGGACGTATCCTCGTCGATCAAAAGCTGCTGACGGGCGAATCGGTGCCCGTTGCGAAAGAGGCTGGCGACCCGGTCTTCGCCCTAACGCTGGTCGCCGACGGGCAGGCCCGTATCCGTGTCGAACACATAGGATCGACGACACGGGCCGGTCAGGTCGTGGAGATGATCGAAAATGCGCCGCTTTCGGATACACGTGTCTCCAACTATGCGGCCAAAGTCGGGGATCGGCTGGTTCCGGGCATCTTCGCACTGGCAGGCGGCGTCTTTTTCCTGTCCGCCGACCTCTCCCGGCTGGCATCAATCCTGATCCTGGACTTCGTAACCGGCATCCGCGTCTCCGCCCCGACTACCATCCTCAGCGCCATGACCGGGGCCGCCAAACAGGGCGTTTTCATTAAGGGCGGAAAGGCGATGGAGACCCTGGCGGAGATCGATGCGATCGTGTTCGACAAGACCGGAACGCTCACGCATGGCTCGCCTTACGTTACCGAAGTGTTTCCCACCGATCCCGACCTGAGCTCGGATGACATCCTGCGCCTGGCCGCCTCCGCCGAAGCGAACCTGAAGCATCCGGCGGCCAAAGCTATCGTCGATGCGGCCCTCCTGCGCGGCCTGGAAGTGACCCCGCCGGAGAACATGGAGTATGCGATGGGCATGGGCGTCTATGCCGAAGTACACGGACGCGGCCTGAACGTGGGCAGCAGCCGCTACATGAAGCAGCTCGATGTCGATGTTTCCCGCGCCAAGCCCGTGATCGAACGCAGTATGGCGTCCGCGACCTCGCTCGTTTTTGTCGCCAGCGAAGGCAGGCTGATCGGCATGGTCGCCTACTCGGATCCCCCCCGTGAAGAGAGCGCCGAGGTAATTCAGGCGCTGCGGGATCGAGGGATCAAGCGCATCGTCATGCTGACCGGCGATAACCGGCGGGCAGCCGAATCGGTCGCCGGGAAGCTGGGAATCACCGACATCATCGCGGAGGCTTTTCCTGAGCAGAAGGCCGACGTCGTCGATAGCCTGCGGGCGGAGGGGTACATCGTAGCCGTCATTGGCGACGGCATCAACGACTCGCCCGCGTTCACCCGGGCGCATGTGGGAATCTCCCTCCAGCATGGAGCGGATGTCGCCAAAGAGACGGCGGATGTCATTCTGCTGGACGGCAATCTGCGCGGACTGCCCCGTGCCATCGACCTCTCACGCGAGGCGATCGCCATTCTCAAACAGAACGTCAATGTCATTATCGCCCCGACGGTCCTCGGCATGGCGGCGGCGGCGGTCGGCCTCTCCACCCCGCTGATTTCGACCATTATCAACAACGGCACGACCGTCGTCACCGGCCTCAACGCCCTGCGTCCTATGTTCCCGTCTCAATCGCGGATGCAGCCCCATCCCGTGCTTCCGCCCACAATCACCCCAATGTCGAGCGCAGAGGATTCGGTGACGAACTCGGCACAGAAAGAACTGCCATGAGTTTCCATCGAACGACTCCTCTTCCGCCCGCCCGCGAGATCAAAAAACTCCTGGTTCCGATCGTGAAGCGGCTGCCCGGCTATATAAAGCTGGCCTGGATGCTGGCAAAAGAGCCCTCGATTCCGCTCGTACACCGGTCAGGTCTCTATCTGACGGTGGTCTATGTGCTGTCTCCAGCGCACCTCGCCGCCAACATCGTACCGGTATTCGGGCAGGTGGACTGGATCCTGCTGCTGATGCTGAGTATTCGTCAGGCGCTGGTACACTGTCCGCCGGAGGTGCTGGCACGGCTGCATACGCTGGCCAAACTTCAGCCGCAGCAGCTCGATGCCGACCTGGCGACATTAACGCGCCTGTGCCGCGGGGGAGCCGAGGCCGCCTGCGCCGCTCTGAGCCGTAAACTGCCCGCGACCGGCCCCATGGGCAAAAAGGTGGCTTTCGCCGGACGCGTCGCCAATGGCTTTACACGGCGTGTGATCGGCCGCATCCGCACAGCGGCATAAAGGCTTCTCCACGGACGAAGTGAAAAGGAAAAAAGCATGGATCCCATTTCAATAGCCATCGAGATCGAAATCGCCACGCTGGTTTTGGCCGGCGTAGGCGCATTCGCTACCTGGCTGCACCATAAACAGAAAAAAGCCCAGCATCGTCAGGCTGAGCGGCATCATCACGAACTGAAAGCTCAGCGCGAAGTACAGCATACCGAGCAGATGACTGCGACGATGACAGGTCATCTAAAGAAGGAAAAATAGAATATCGGAGGGGCCACAGTGCCTATCGTTATGCTTTTCGTCCTCGCCCTGGCATCCAGTCTCGACAGTCTGGGCGTCGGGGTCGCCTATGGTCTGAGCGGAACCCGTGTGCGCTTTACCGCGCATGTCAGCATCTGTATCGTGATGCTGGCGATAACCTGGGGTTCGGTCGCTGTCGGCAATCACATCTCCCGCTATCTGCCGGACCAGGTCACCCATATCGGCAGTGCGCTGATCTTCGCAGGAATCGGGCTTTGGACACTGCTGCCCATGCTGCGCAGCAAGCCGCATCCCTCCTCCGATCCGTCTATAGCCGATTCGGAATCCCGCCTTACCCCTGCCGCAGTCCTGGAAACGCCCTTTCGTGCCGACACCGACCGGTCCCGCGACATCGACTGGCGGGAAGGCATTCTCCTTGGCGTGGCGCTCTCCCTCAACAACATCGGCGGCGGCATCAGCGCAGGACTGATCCATATCGGGGCCGCCGAGATGGCCCTCCTGTCCGTTTTCTTTAACGTGGTATGCCTGACAGGAGGCCATCTGCTCGGGGTGCGCCTCCGCGCCTCGCGCGTCAGCGACTATGCTCAGGCTGTTTCCGGCGTCCTCCTGATCGCTGTCGGCCTCTGGCAGCTGCACTAACGCCGATCCGGCAGCGCGATCCGCCGGATTATCTTAACCCCAAGACCTTTCCAATGAGACTGAGAAAGGTTCCTCCGAGCTTGACCGGACGACCTAACCCTCGGCCCCTTCCCGACACGGGAAGGGGCGCCCCTTAAGGCCGCCGCCCCTAAAGGAGCGGCCTGCTGGGAAGGTTAAGGCCCATAAATGGGCCTGGGATGGATGCAAGGAGAGCTAGGCTCCCCATCAGGAAGCGCCGACACCTCATTATTTCCGCGTAATGACGTGGAAAAGAGGGCAAGGAGACGGAGAAAAGGTTAGGTGGAACCAAATCGGTCCTTGTTCGGGCACCCCCTTCCCGTGTCGGGAAGGGGGACGGGGGGTTAGGTTTCGCGGAAGAGCCGATGGCGCCTGTGGGATAGGCCGGACGGTTACGGGTAAATGCCGCGCAGGGTGCTGGCGTCGGCAACACGTTTGACACCGATCAGGTGAGCGGCAAGCCGCATATCGACGTTCTCGCGTTTCGCCATCGTGCGCACGTCCTTATACGCGCGAACCATGATCGCTTCCATCTTCGCGTTGACCTCTTCCTCCTGCCAGAAGAAGAACTGCAGATCCTGCACCCACTCGAAGTAGGAGACCACAACTCCGCCTGCGTTCGCCAGCACGTCGGGCACGAGGAACACGCCCCGATCGTGCAGGATACGGTCGGCGGCGGGCGTCGTCGGGCCGTTTGCGCCTTCGATGACGATCTGCGCCTTGATGCGGTCGGCATTCTCGGCGGTGATCTGGTTCTCGGTCGCGGCAGGCACCAGGACATCGACGTCCAGTTCCAGCAGTTCACGGGTTCCTATCGGATCTCCACCGCCATGGGTGGTCAGGGTGCCGTCACGGTTGGCGCACTCGCGCAGAGCGGCAATGTCCAGCCCATCCGGATTGTAGAGACCGCCGAGCGCATCGCTGACAGCGACCACTTTTGCGCCCATCTCGGAGAAGATACGCGCCGCCACGCCGCCGACATTGCCGAAGCCCTGGACAGCCACGCGCAGGCCGCGCAGATCGAGCCCCGACTCGCGGATCGCCTCGCGTGTTATGAAGACGATGCCGCGCCCGGTGGCGTCGTTGCGGCCTTCCGAACCGCCGACGGCGACCGGTTTGCCTGTCACGACAGCAGGAACGGTGCGGCCCTGTGTCATGGAGTAGGTGTCCATGATCCAGGCCATCGTCTGCGGATTGGTGCCCATATCGGGCGCAGGAATGTCGGTGGTGGGGCCGATGACGATGCTGATCTCCGAAGCGTAGCGGCGGGTGAGGCGTTCAAGCTCGCCGGGGGAGAGCAGTTTGGGGTCGCAGACGACGCCGCCTTTGGCGCCGCCGAACGGGATGTTGACGAGCGCGCATTTCCAGGTCATCCACATCGCCAGAGCGCGCACCTCGTCGATATCGGTCAGAGGGCTGTAGCGGATACCTCCCTTGCTGGGACCTCGCGCAATGTTGTGCTGCACACGGTAGCCGGTGAAAACCTGGATGTCGCCCTTGTCCGTCTTTACCGGAAAATGAACGGTCAGTTCACGCTGGGGGTATTTGAGTATTTCATGCATCCCGGGATCGAGTTCCAGATAGCGGGCTGCAATATTGAGCTGCTCCAATGCATTGGAATACGGGTTACTGCTTTCTAGGGGCAGATCCTCCCGCAGGGGGGCTTCCGGCAGGGGCGGGCGCGTCTGTCGCCGCGTCTCTTCCGGACGGGAAAGTGCGATGCTCATCGATTCCTCCTCGAACCTGAATAACGACAGGCAGGCTGGCAATGGAAGAGCAGGCTCTTGTCGCCCATCGGCCTCGCTGCCGACGGCCACTGTCCCTCTCCCTGTCGTCTCTATCTTACGATACGAATGACGCACTGCAAGCATTAGCTGATGCCACAAATATCAAAATACCTTTTGCACGCGCGGGCTTTTTCGGAGGATCTGCACAAAAATCTCCGGTATGGCAGCTATTCTTTCGTTTGGAGAACCATTCTCTATAAGTAATCGTATCCTGGTTGAAACGGATTCGAATAGGCGCTTATGCGCCTGCCCAAGAAATGGAACGATAACAATGACACAGCATCTCTACAAACTCGGCATCGCGGCGGCGCTCGCCCTCACCCTCGCCTCCTCTTACGGCTGCGGCGGCGGAAACGGCAGCACCACCCCGCGCAGCATCACCCCCACCGTCTTCACCATCCTCGATGGACCGGGCGGCAGTCCCACCACCTTCAACGGCATCGGCAGCAACGGCACGGTCGTCGGCTTCACGGCAAACAACGGCGTCAACAGCAACTTCCTGCGCAGCACGGCGGGAGCTTTCACGGCCCTCAGTCTCGGAGACCCGGCTGCAGGCATGGCCAACGCCGTCAACAACAAGAACATGGTCGCAGGCGTCGCCAACAGCCAGGCTTTCCTGCTCGCAAACGGCACCCAGACCACCCTCACCCCGCCCGGCTCCGTCTCCTCGATCGCCTTCGGCATCAACGACACCGGCGTCATCGTCGGCCAGTACGTGGCGGCCGCAGGCGGGACCACCCCGGGCTTCGTCGATGTCGGGGGCACCTTCACCACGGTCGTTCCCACCGCATCCGCGACCATGACCAACGTGCAGGGCATCAACAACAGCGGTCAGGCGATCGGCTTCTACAGCACGGATGGGGTGCATCAGCACGGATTTCTGTACGACATCCGCTCCAGGACGACCACACTGCTGCCCGATCCCAGCACCCCGCGCACCGTGAGCAACGGTCTGGTTCTGACGCAGTTTCTGGGCATCAACGACAGCGGCGAGGCGGTGGGCTACTACCAGACCAATAACGGCAGTCAGTTCGGGTTCGTGTTCAGTCTGAGCAGCCGCACCTATACGTTCGTCGATCCGCCCCAGGCCGCTCCTGTGAACGGGGTGCAGATCACTCAGATCACCGGCGTCAGCAATGCGGCCGTCGTCTCCGGCTTCTTCATCGACGCCAACGGCGTCCAGCACGGTTTCACCGCCGCGCCAGGCACCAACTGACCGCTTCACACGGACTGTGCTGCTCTGCCTTCTCGGTTACGAGGAGACAGAGCAGTACAGTCTCTCTGCCCTCGCTGGATCGAAGGTTGGAACGTGTAACAGATGCCAGAGAGAACTTCGATTGCTGCAGAAGGATGGGAATGTCCGCAGACGAAAAACTTACGAACCGAGCAATAAAAGCGGTCTGCAGCTCTTGACATCCCCAGAAATTGAGGTATAATAGCATCGTATCCCCCGGGGGGGGATAGAGAGCGGTTTGCGAAAGGATTCACATGTCGCATCGCGAAGAGCCGGTAGGCGACGCGGTCGCTAAACGGTTAGCGCGCATCGCCGGACATGCTGCCAGCCTGCAGCGTATCTGGGATGAAGGCCGTGAGTGCGAAGAGATGCTGACTCAGATCTCCGCCGTGCGCGGGGCGCTGGAACAGGTCTCCCGGGTGATCCTGGAGCATCATATCGAACACTGCGTCGGAGAAGCGGTCGAGCATAGCCGGCGAGACGAAGTGGTGCGCGATCTAAAAAGAGCGCTCGCTCGTATTCTGTAGCAGAGCTTGAACAGCCTACAATCGAATAGGGTTCCTCGGTAGGTGAGGTTCCCGCGCAACACATAAGCCACTGCCCTACGGCGTCCAGAGACGTTTCCATCAGGGTATAACAGGCACTCCCGACATAAGGGTTTGCATAACGTGGCTGAGACCCTCCGGTCTCTTACGGTGCGCGGTGCCGAAACTCAAACGAGTGGGGACACGCAGCGCGTCGGCTTCAGAAGCCGAGGCTCCTCGTGACGGTTCACGCCTTTTCCTCACTTACAGGAACGGGTTTTTTGTTGTCCGGTTTTTCGGACTATTACCCGCCTGATCGGTTTCGACACCTGGAGAAAACAATGAACGGTGCCAGTACGCAGCCTCCCCGCAGTGGGAGGCGGTCCCAAAACTTCGTGAAACCCGTGGCCGCGATCCGGTAGCCTCTCTTTTGTACGCTATCGTCCCGCCCCTCGCCGGTTTCACACGACGTGAACCCGAGGCGCGCGAGGCGAGCCGTGAACCTGCTCTTTCCACAGAGCAAGTCAGCTTTTCCTTCCTCCCGCTCCCATCCAATCGACACGCCAAAACCAGAGTGAAAAAGGGCCGCCTGTGGTGAGACACAGACAGCCCTGGCGCCGAGCATGGAAGGATCCACCCTCTTGACTAGAGCGATTCTACCTCACATCGGCTCCTGATCTCATGGCTTTCGCGCCGGTCCCGAAAAAAGGACCAGGAAAAGGAAGACCGAAATGATCACACGAATTCAAACGACCTCTGCTGCCTCCTCCTCCGTTCGCAGATGGGAGGATAAGGTGCAGCGCACTGCGGATGTGCTCGCCCTCATCCCCCTCGTCAACATCCCCGCCAGCATCGTCAGCGGTGTAATCTCTCTGCGCAAGCGCGACTACACAGGCGCTGCTCTGTCGGCGCTGGGCCTCATTCCCTTCGAAGGCGAGGCCGCAACGCTGATCAAGCTGGCTCGCGATGCTGCCCATATCCATCACCTTGTGAAAACTGGAACTCGTGCCGTCAAGGCCGTCCACAAGACCGTCACCCTCCCCCGGCCAGATGTTCTGCCCGTGAGCCGTGTCGCGGCAGTGGCTTCCCAGCATCTCGCCGCCTGACGCTTCTGTCAGGGACACCGCAAAGGAGGACGGCCCATTGGAGTCGCTAAAAAA
>JAYTGR010000553.1:0-11929 GCA_043733205.1 Chthonomonadaceae bacterium | reverse complement strand
GCATCAGCGGCGCCACTTCCGTCTCGAAGCCCGCAGGTGTCGTTGCGGACGCTGCTTTGGCTTTTGGCGGAACGGCCGCGCTCACTGTCGGCAGGGTGGAGGCATAGACCAGCAGGCCGGTCGGCAGCAGGCCGGAGAGCAGCAGCACAGAACTGCGCTTCACACGGCCCTGCACCGCGCTCGACCGACGTAACGACCGCAGACGACTTAGAGATGATATTATGTTTCGGTTACTCATGTTTTATATTTCGAATGTGAAATCGCAATACCGGACAGGACAGTTTGTCCCTGATTCTATTATACTAGACAGACGCTTCGGAAGAAAGGAATTCCTGCACAGCGCGTCGTTTTTATTTGGCAGAACGAAGGACATGGCAGCCACTGTACAGAATGTCGAGTCGCGGCGCAGCCGCGCGTTCTTTCCTCGGTTAGACACCAAAAAAACGCGCTGGTAACGCAATTTTCCAGGGGATCTGTATCGGCTGAAACTGAGCAGGAAGCGGTCCTGCGCCGATATGGAGTATAATTCAAGGTAAGGAGGAGGTAAAAACTATGGGAAATCCAGGACGCAAACTCGCACGCCAGGTCAAACGCAGTACGCCGGAAGGCAAAGAAGAGATAAAGCAGGAGCAGGAGAAGAAGCAGGCGGCCCAGCCGCCCGGCACGCTGCCGATCCAGAACCAGAAAGTCGCCGGCCATCAGCCGACGACCCGCATGTTCCAGCGACGCTCCGGCAACAGCTGATTTAACCTTTCCTGTCGTGCTGCAGCACCGGCTCTTTCAACCCCTCATCAGGAGATTATCTCTCCTGATGAGGGGTTTCAATAGGGTCGGTCGGAAGGAGCGCCGTGAACACGGTTCCTTTCCCTACGGTGCTCGCTATGAGGATTTTGCCGCCGTGCGATTCGGCGACCCAGCGGGCGATGTTGAGGCCCAGGCCGCTGCCGCCCTGTTCCCGGCTGCGCCCGGAATCGACCCGGTAGAAGCGGTCGAAGAGAAAGGGGAGATGCTCCGCAGGAATGCCCGGCCCGGTGTCTTCCACCGAGAAACAGGCGCAGAGGGTTTCCGGCGTGCCGGAACGGGCTGTCGTGAGGGAGAGCGTGACGCGCCCACCCTCCGGCGTATAGTTTATCGCGTTGTGGATGAGGTTGGTGAACAGCTGCTGCAGCCAGAGGGCGTCCCCCTGAATCGTGACCTCGTCCATTTCGGCAAAATCGAGCGTGATGTTTTTGCGCCTCGCCAGCCGCTCCAGCGTCTCGAAGGTCGTCAGAACGATTTCGTGCAGAGCGGCCGGATCCTGGTTCAGCCGAACCTGATCGGCATCCGCCCGCGAAAGCAGGAGCAGATTGTTGACGATGGAGGAGAGCCGTTCCGTCTCCGCGATGATGCTCTGCAGGGTCGCCTGCGTCTCAGGGGTCTGCGGCGACATCAGGGCCACCTCCGCCTCGCCCCGGATGGCAGTCAGCGGCGTCTTGAGTTCGTGCGAAGCGTCGGCCGTGAACCGTTCGATCTGCTGGAAGCTGCGGTCGAGGCGGGCGATCATCTCATTGAGCGCGGCGGCGAGGCGGCCAATCTCGTTGTCGGTGCGCGGCGGCGCGATCCGCATATCGAGCCGTCTGCTTTCGATCCGCAGCGCGGCGCGGGTCATCTCGTCCACCGGGCGCAGGGAACTGCCGACCAGCACCCATCCCCCGAGCAGGGCGATGAGAAAGATGGCCGGAGTCAGCACCAGAAGCAGAAACAGGGCGCGCTGCAGAGCGCCTTCCACCCCTTCGACCGAAGCTCCGACCTGCACGAGGTAAGGAATACTGCTGCCCAGCTGGACCGGCAGTGTCACCATGCGCACCGGGTACTGCCCCAGTGTCGTGACGGTATCGAAGACCGGTCTGCCGGTGACACGGCAGGCCAGCAGCGTCTCGGAGGGCACCGGCAGTTTATGGTTTCGGAGCGCATCCGAGAAGGCGACGGGGCGGCCATCGGCATCGATCACCTGTACATAGCGTCCCCAGGACTGCAGATCGTTGGTGTCGATGAAGCGGCTTACGGCATCGGGCGAAAGCGGCTGATTGGGGTGGAGGGTGCGGTCGTGGTAGACGGCGGCGGCGACGTCTTTGCCGGTGGTCTCGGCGAACTCGGTCAGCGCCGCGTCCGCGCTGTGGTTGAGATACTCGCGCAGCAGCAGATAGGTGAAAGCTGCCAGCAGCAGGAGTGTCACGGCCAGCAGCAGGCCGTGCCAGAGCGCCAGCTGCGCCCTTAGACTGCGCGGCCGCATCCAGGCAAACGCAGAGGGGCGGCGCGCTCCTGCCTGAGATCCGTCGGGCGATCCATCGCCGGAAGCATTGCGGCCGCTGACCACGGCGTTATTCGGCCTCTTCGCGTAAGACATAACCGACGCCCCGCACCGTATGCAGCAGCTTCTTTGCGCCGTTGGCGTCGATTTTCTTGCGCAGGAAGTTCATATAGACCTCCAGCACATTGCTCCCCGCATCGAAATCGTAGCCCCAGACGCTTTCCAGGATCGCGGTGCGGGTAAAGACCTGCGCCGGATGCCGCAGCAGCAGCTCCAGCAGGGCATACTCTTTGTTGGTCAGTTCGATGGCCCGGCCGTCTCGATGCACGGCGCGGGTCGCAGGATCGATGGTGAGACCGGAAAACTCGAGTCGGGGCAGGCGGCTCTCGTTCGTCTGCCGTCTCAGAAGCGCGCGCAGACGCGCCAGCAGCTCATCGAAAGCGAACGGTTTCTGCAGATAATCGTCGCACCCGCTGTCCAGGCCCTGCACCCGGTCTTCGAGCGCGTTCCGGGCCGTCAGCGCCAGCACGGGGACTCCTATTTTACGCCTCCGCAGCTCCCGAACGACAGAGAGACCGTCCTGCCCCGGCAGCATGATGTCGAGGATGATCGCGGCATATTCGCTGACCAGAGCGCAGTCGAGCGCATCCTCTCCGGTGTAGACCACATCCACCGTATAGGCCGACTGTTCCAGCCCCTGCTTCAGGAAGCTGGCCACTTTTTTTTCATCTTCCACCACCAGAATCCGCATCGGAACTTCTCCATCGAGGCACGCAGACGTCGTCTGCTATTATACCGCTTATGCGCCTTCTGCGTGGAGGTGATCGTAGACGGTTTCGGCCAGGCTGAGGTTCATGCCGGGCGTCTGGGCAAGTTCGGCGAGAGTAGCCTCCTTCATCTTGCGGACGCTGCCGAAATGGAGCTGAAGCGACTTGCGGCGTTTGGGGCCGATGCCCGGAATGTCGTCGAGCACGGAGTGCGTGGCTTTCTTGCCGCGCAGCTGCGCCTGGAAGGTGTTGGCGAAGCGGTGGGCTTCGTCGCGGATCCGCTGCACCAGATAGAGCGCCTGCGAGGTGCGCGACAGGATGACAGGGTCCGGCTCGTTGGGCAGATAGAGATGCTCGAACTGCTTGGCCAGTCCGGCAAGCGGCACGGCGAGCCCTGCCTCCTCCATCGCCGCCATAGCGGAGGAGACCTGCCCCCGGCCGCCATCGACGATCAGCAGGCCGGGCAGGCGGTTGAAGCGCGGGTTGTCGGCCTTCGCTTCCAGGAGGCGGCGCAGCACGACCTCCTTCATGCTGGCGAAGTCGTTGGGTTTGTCGTCTTCGCGTTTGATCTTGAAGCGGCGGTACTCCTGCTTGTTCATCTGCCCGTTTTCGCAGACGACCATCGAAGCGACCTGATTCTCGCCCTGGGTATTGGAGATATCGAAGCATTCGATGCGTTTGGGCGGCTCCGGCAGCCCCAGCGCCTCGGCAAGCTCCTGCAGCGCGCGCTCCGTGCTGCCGAGTTTGGCCCGCATGGCGGCCTTCATCTGCTCCAGAGCGTGCCCCGCGTTCTCCGTCGCCATATCCACCAGCTTTTTCTTGTCGCCGCGCACCGGAACGCTGATCTCGACCTTGCGGCCCTTCTTCTGCCGCAGCCAGCTCTGCACGATCGCGATCTCGTCCATATCGCAGGGCAGCAGGATCTCCTGCGGGATGAAGTTCGCGCCCTGATAGTACTGCGTCACAAACTGAGAGACGACCTCGCTCTGAGTCTCTTCGCCCGTGCCTTCCACCAGAAAATGGTTCTGACCGATCAGCTTGCCGCCGCGAATGAAGAACATCTGCACACAGGCTCCGTTCAGCCCGGTCGTGTCCTCGACGACCGCGATCACGTCCTGATCGACCATCTCATTGGTGATGACCTTCTGTCTCTGTAAGACCTCCTCGACGCCCTGCAGGCGGTCCCGCAGGCGGATGGCGCGCTCGAACTCCAGATTCTCGGCGGCCTCGTCCATCTCCTGGCGCAGCTTCCGGATGATCTGCTCCTGCCGTCCATCCAGAAAATCGCCGACATCTTTGACAGAGACAGCATACTCGCTTTTATCCGCGAGCCCCGCGCAGGGCGCCAGACACTGGCCGAGATGATGATAAAGGCAGGGCTTCTGGACGGGGCGGCCGTCGAAACTCTTGCCGCAGGAGATCAGCGGAAACAGACGGTTGATCAGCTCCATCGTCGCGTAGACCGCGCGGGAACTGGGGTAGGGGCCGAAATAGCGGTTGCCGTCCTGGCGCACCCGCCGCACCAGCATCAGGCGCGGAAACGGCTCACTGACGGTCAGACAGAGATAGGGATACTGTTTATCGTCGCGCAGCCGCACATTGTAGTGGGGCTGGTGCTTCTTTATGAGGGTGCATTCGAGAACGAGGGCTTCCAGTTCGTTGTCGCAGACGATATACTCGAAGTCCGCGATGTTGGAGACGAGCCGGCGCACCTTCGGCGTGTGGTTCGCGCTCTTTTGGAAATAGGAGCGCACCCGATTACGAAGGTTGATCGCTTTCCCGACGTAGATGATCGTGCCGTGGGAGTCCTTATGCAGGTAACACCCCGGTCGGGTCGGCAGCGTCGCCAGTTTCTCTTCAACGGCTTGTGTGGACATACGTCTCTATACGCAGGAGGAGGGGCAAACTTCGCCAGCGCGGTCGATCCTGCGCGAGGCCGAGCGGCCTGTCGATTTGAAAAATGCTCGAACGCACTGAGGTCGGTTCCTGTTGAGGCACCCCCTTCCCGTGTCGGGAAGGGGGATGGGGGGTTAGGTCGCCCGCTCACGCGCGATATCGGCGCTAGCTGATGGCGGCTTCGTCTTCTTCACCGGTGCGAATCCGAATGACTTCCGAGACAGGGATCAGGAAGATCTTGCCGTCGCCGATCTCCCCGGTGCGCGCGGCTTCCACGATCGTATTGGCGATCAATTGGGCCTCGGAATCGGCGACTACGATCTCGATCTTCACCTTCTGCAGCAGGTTGACGGTATACTCCGCTCCCCGGTACGTCTGGGTGAAACCCTTCTGTTTGCCGGAACCACGCACTTCCGTGACCGTCATTCCCTTGACTCCGATTTCCGACAGGGCAGCTTTGACATCTTCCAGCTTTTGGGGACGAATCAATGCTTCTACTTTTATCATACGAACGACTCCTTCCGTTTCCTTGCTGTAGCGTTATACGCAGGAATACTGGAAATGGCTTCCTGCCGGAGGAGGGCACAGAAGCTGTGCCCTCCTCCGGTGAGCCGTATTCAGTTGGTCGTGCAGACACTCTTTTTGGAGGCAGGAGCGGCCCGCTCCTTGCGTTCTTCTCGGAAAACGATCCAGAGGCGGACTGCCGCCAGGATCGTCATACCGATAGCGATCGGTAAGGGCGTCACGAACCAGGAGAGCAGAACGCTGAGCCCGATGATGACGTAGGCGACCCGCCGGGTCACATGAGGCGGTGGTTTGAATCGACTCAGGGCGGCAAAGGGCCGGAAATTGGCGGGCTGCTGCCGGGGCCGTGCGGTGACGCCTGGCCGCTTACGCTTACCGTTAGTGCTCATTACGAAATCCTCCGAAAGAGTGTGCTCAAGGCTGTCGGTGAGACAGCGCCTCCGGCCATAAGCCGGATGCGCCTCTCTCGTTCTCATCCGCGAATGGATGAGAACGAAAAAAGACGTCTCTGTGCTGCTGAACCGGCAGGTGGGCCGGTTCGTATGTCCTGCGTGTGTTCTAGGCGACCGAACCGGACTCCGATGTGACGCCGGACGAAGGATACTCGTCTTCCGGGTACGCCAGCGAGCCGAACTCAGGTACGTCCAGACCTTCCAGTTCCGCCTCACGCGAAACGCGCATCGACTTTATGGAGTTGACGATTTTGAACACGATGAACGTAGCGCCGAATGCCCAGAGCGCCATAACCAATGCGCCGACGATCTGAACGATGAACTGCTTGCTGTCTCCGTGGAGCAGGCCTGTCACGCCCTTGAGGTTTGCGCCTGTGGTGCCCATATACTCTGTGAGGCCCTTACCGTTCCATCCTGTTCCATACTTTCCGTCTGCGAATACCCCAAGGCAGATACCGCCGAGGAAACCGCAGTAGCCATGCACCGAGATCGCGCCGCAAGGATCGTCCACTTTGATAACGCGCTCGTTGAACAGAACGCCCCAGCAGACGGTCAGACCGGCGAGAACACCTATGAGGCAGGAACTCTTGGCATCGACGAATGCACAGGGCGCCGTGATTGCGACCAGACCTGCCAGCATCCCGTTACAGGCCATCGAGATATCGGGCTTCTTGAACTTGATCGTCCAGAAGATCATCGCAGTGACAGCGCCGAAGACGGCGGCAAGGTTGGTGTTGATGGCGACGACAGAGATACGCAGGTCGGTCGCGCCGAGCGTGGAGCCGGGGTTGAAGCCCATCCAGCCGTAGAGCAGGATGAACGTTCCGGTCACGACAAACACGATGTTGTGCGCCGGGAAGGCCACCGGTTTGCCGTTCTTATCGTACTTTCCTAGGCGTGGGCCGAGAATGACGGCCAGCGCCATCGCTGCAAATCCACCGACTCCGTGTACGACGGTCGAACCGGCGAAATCTACGTATCCGTGTCCCATATTCAGCTGCGACAGCCAGCCGCCGCCCCACACCCAGCATCCGAAGATCGGATAGAGAATGGTGCTGATGAAGAGTTCGCAGAGAATGAACGCGCTGAAAGTGATGCGCTCACAGATCGCTCCGACGATGATGTAGCCCGCTGTCTCCATGAAGACGACTTCGAACAGCATAAGGGTGTTGACCCCTGCATCGTAAGCCGGCCCTTCCATAAAGAAACCTGTACCACCGATCCATCCAGGGACAAGCCAGTGTGCGAGCGTGGGCGTGCCGCCAATGTTACCGGGAACGAGGGGAGTAGACGCGATGGCTCCGAACTGGAACGCGTAGCCGACGGCATAGTACCCAGCGAACGCGATCACATAGGCCGCGAAGTTGAGCATCATCAGGTGACCGGCGTTCTTCTTACGGATTAGTCCGCAGGTCAGCAGGGCGAACCCGGCCTGCATGAAGAGAACGAGGTAACCGGTGTTCAGCGTCCAGGCGGTGTTGGTGGCGACTTTGAGGTGGCCGACCATATCCAGAATACCTGCCGCGTAGGGCTCGGTCTTCTTGATCTTTTCGATGTTGGCCGCCTGCTTGGCCGCATCGGTTTCAGTATACAGGTCCTTGTTGGTCGCCATGCCGAACGCATCTGCGGCGGCGCCTGTCGCGGTGCCGGCAGGATCCGGATCCGGTGCTGCGGCGGCTGGGGCTGCCGTAGGAGCGGGTGCCGGCGGGGCGGTCGTGCCGCTGCTGTCCTGGGCGCGAACCGAACTCGCTGTCAGCATTGCCAGCAGCGCGAATGCCGCCAGCCCTGTGCTCAGAAGCGTCTTGAAGCGACGATTCAGATCGAAACTCATAATCTCTGCTTCCTCCTCATAGAATGGATGACCTTGTTCCTGGGGAACAGGGCATCGAAAGAGTCTCGTGGGGGCAGGGGCCCACCAACGGATGTGGAAGGGAACGGCTCATTCCGTCCGCTGCTCCAGGGTGCCGAGACCGATCCTTCATTGGATAAGGCTGGACTTGGCAGAGAAAGCTGGAAACGGGAGTTTCCGGGCAACGACATCGTTGCAAAAAAAGAAGGGCTGCGCCGGGTAACGCGAAAATCTGTGTAAGGCGTTTGGCCTGTGAAGCGAAAGATAGGAGGGCAGTAAGGGTGGCCGCCCTCCTAAAGAGACACGTCGGGTTAGAATTTGAAAACTTCGCCGAGCGTAAACGTATCCTGATCTTTTACCACGCCGCTGCCCGCTCCAAAGAACGGAACGTTGGAAAAGTCGTGGCGGAACTCGAGACGCGAGACCAACTGGCCTTTGAAACTCAGGTATTCCGCCGTTGCGGTGGCGCTCTGCAGCTTCATATAGCCGCCGCCCAGACGGAGGCCAACGCCGCCCGTGCCGGGAATATCTTCGAACTGCTCGATGCGGCCTGCCAGCGCGAAGTGGTTGGTGACCTGATAGCGGCCGTAGACCGCTCCGGACAGCCAGGTGCCCGACTCTTTCACGCCGTAGATGTCTCCGGCAGCGTGAGCATAGTCGAACGCGCCGGCGATCTTCAGCTTGCTGTTGATCTGGTAGGTCGGCTGAAGCTCCACGAGGTCGATCGTGACGTTGCCCGCGTTTTTGGTGTTGATGAAGGTCGTGCCGTTGATCGTCGAAGTCGGAACGGTCAGCGGATACGCCGGCGAGACGGGAATATAGTTGCCGAAGGCTCCGGTGCCCTCTGCGCCGCCCATATAGGTGAGGTTGGCGGAGAGTTTCGCGTTCGGTTTCCAGGTCAGCTGCGCGATGATGGACTTGGCGTTGTTGTCATCGGCAACGTTGTTCCAGCCGTTCACGGCGAATAGGGTCGCCGTCAGCTTGGAACTGATCGGGAACGCGGCCCGAATTCCCGCATGGTAGAACGGGATCGCGTACTGAAAGCCGAAACTGCGCGTATAGTTGTCGTTGCTGCTGCTCTCGATGACTTCGTAACCGAAGGGGGTGACGAACTTACCGAAATCGATGGTGACGTCGCGCTTCAGGATCTTCGGCGTGTAGGTCAGATAGGCCTGCTGAACCCACTGCCAGCTGCTGGTGCCGCCGGGCTCGTTGGCATTGACGATGCGCGCCGTGTCTCCCCCGGTCAGAGTGACGGTGAGGCCCAGTGGGAAACCCTTGCCGGGCGTACGGACGATGTTGAGTTCGCCCAGGCTGAAGCTGGGGTCGCGGTCATTGATGTCGAACGAGTGACCGGTATTGTCTACGCCAATGACTTCGCCGGGATTGCCGGTAGTCAGAACGGCGCCGAAGGGTTTGTCACCCGGTGCGCGGGGCGCGCGGACGTTGATGCCGTAGTAGACATCGACCAGACCCGTGACGGTGACGGTGCCCGGAGCGGGCGGCGGCGGCGTTGTGGCCACGGGCGCCTTGGAGGCATCCGGTTTGGACGGGTCCGCTTTGGCAGGATCCTGTTTGGCCGTGTCCTGAGCGTGACTGGCCGCTGCCAGTCCTGTGAAAAGAGCGCATGCGAAGACGGACAGTGTAGAGCGTACCAGGCGACTTGCCGGGCGAACCGAGTGCAGGGGGCGCAGGACTGTATCCGATGTTGCCAGTCCATTGCTTGCCCGGCGACTTGCTGCGCTGCGGGAGAAGCGGGTCACGCGGAGGGAATTCCAAATCACTGAGTCTGTTCCTCCTGAAAGATTTCGAGGCGTGGTGATGGGGATGGGAGAGAGACCCTGTCGAGCCGAAACTGTGAGGGTATCCTGCCACCGTGCGAGGCAAGCGGCCGGACAGGAGAACTCCTGTCGATGCCGCGAACATCCGAACTGTTTGATGGAAGGAGTGAACCGGGTTGTAAGCAAAACGCGGCCGGGGAACACCTTCAGACGCGAAGCGGCTGTAGGAGGCGGATCGAGGGCAACAACACCGTTGCCGGAGGCGCTATGGGGTTTATTCGCCAAAAGAAGCGTCGTTGCTCTTCCGGTGATACCATACAGTGCAGCAAACTGTTCCAGAGAAGAAGATCAGGATAATCCTTATCTAATCCATCAAGAGGGTACCCGATAGCTCCCGTAAAAAACAAGAGGGAACGAGCAAATGTTTAAAATGGTAAGCGCAGGCGCAGTCAGGGACGTTCGGTGCGCTGGCGGCGGCTCGGCGTGGCCGGCATCGCGACGTCCTCGGTCAGCAGCACCGCTTCCGCGATTTCGCGCAGGCTGCGGCCGGTCGCCAGCGCCTGCGCATGCAGCCGTCGATACGCCTCCTGGTCGCCCAGCGTATGCCGATCCATCAGAATTCGCTTGGCACGGCCGATCAGACGATTGGCCTCCATCTGATCCTGCACAGTGCCCAGCGCCCCTTCGAGCGCCAGCATCTCCCGATAGCGTGTCATGACGATCTCGATGGTCGGCTGAATCTCCTGCTGCCGGAACGGCTTCACGAGATAGGCCTGCACCCCGGCGCGGTTCGCCTGTTCGATCATCGGCACATCGCTGTAGGCTGTCAGCAGCATCACAGGGCAAAGGCGCTCTTTGCTCATGACCTCCGCCGCCTCGACGCCGCTGCATTTTGGCATGCGTACGTCGAGAATGGCGATGTCTGGGCGCAGACTGCGTGCCAGATAACAGGCGGTCTCGCCGTTATCGGCCTCTCCCACGACGCAGTGGCCCATGCTCTCCAGCATCGTGCGCAGGTCGAAGCGAAGGACGGCGTCGTCATCGGCGATGAGAATTTTACCCTGTTGCATCGTACACAAATCCCATCGGCGCTGCTGCCGCACCCTGTCGGAATGCTCTGGAAGATATTTCCTCGCCTGCCGAAGGCCGGAAGCGGGGTGGCAGGCATCACTGTCTGCGAGCGATATAGAAAGCACGTTCCTTCTCTGGACCATGTGGCGGAGATTATATCAGAATTATATTCGCCTTGTCAATCAGTCAGGACAGGTTTTGGCCGGAAAAGGAAAATATTTCGTGCCGAACAGGACAAGAAACCGGTTTCAAAGAACAAATTTCGCGATAAAAGCGCATTGGGGGGAGTGACCGCCACTCTGGGGGGCTCCTGATCTCTATTTTAGAATTGACACGTTTTGAAGCAAGCAGGTATCCTTAATTCGTAATACAAAGAGCAGTGTCCAACGCTTCCGGGCAGGGGCTCTTCAATGACAAGGAGAAACGAAGTATGGCAGTGGCAAAGGTGGGAGAACCTGCTCCCGACTTTACGATGGCGATCGCAAAACCGAGTGATACCGCCAAGACAGTAGGCAGCAAAGTCTCCTTGTCCACCTACAGCGGCAAATGGCTGGTCCTGTTTTTTTATCCACTCGACTTTACCACCGTCTGCCCAACGGAGATCACCGCTCTGTCGGATCGGTTCGAAGAGTTCGAGGAGATAGGCGCGGATGTTCTGGGTGTTTCGACCGATTCGGTCTATTCTCACATGGCGTGGATGCATACGCCGCGCGAGAAGCACGGTCTGGGCGAACTCAGTTTTCCCCTGGCCTCCGATATCACCAAATCGGTCGCCCGCGACTATGGCGTTCTGATCGAAAACGCAGGCATTGCCCTGCGCGGTCTCTATATCATCGATCCGGAAGGCATCCTGCAGTACTCCGTCGTCAACAATCTCAATATCGGGCGCAGCACCGATGAGACGGTGCGTATTCTGCAGGCGCTTCAGACGGGGGGCCTCTGTCCTTCCGACTGGAAACCCGGCAAAGCCCAGCTCGATTCCTGATTTTGCCGCTCGATCGGCAGGCGGCGACAGAATGCCTGCCTCTTACAGTCGTGAGACGCTGGAAAACGTCCGGCGTCTCACATTTTTCCGTATCCTCCCTTTCCGTATCGCCCATGCCAACAGAAACGATCCCCAAAACTCCCTTCGACATCGCAGCAGCTATGCCTCGAATCGAGGCGGCTGTCGCCCCCTTTCCGCAGGCAGGGCTGTTTGCGCTCTATGACGAAGGCTTCAAGACGCTCTTCGAACAGCTGGCGGCCTGCATGCTCTCGATCCGCACCCTGGATGAGGTCATGGTGCCCGTCTCCCGCCG
>JAYTGR010000552.1:0-4574 GCA_043733205.1 Chthonomonadaceae bacterium | reverse complement strand
GGCTCCGCCCCGATTCCGCCCCGCAGTGCGGGGCTCAGGCTGCTGTTCTCAGAGAACAGCAGCCCAGCGGCACAGACCGTGGCAAACAGTTACTTGGTAAGGCCCTTCGAGGCGAGTTCAGCGGCGGCATGGTTCACATTATCGACCGCCTGCTGGGTGCGGCACCACTCGACGAGCGCGGGAATACCCTGTTCGAAAGTGACTTTCGGCTGATAGCCAGCGACGGCCGCGATCTTACGGATGTCGCCGTAGCAGTGGCGAATATCCCCTTCGCGGAACTTCTTGGCGATGATCGGTTCGAGATTCTTGCCCATACCGGCGATCAGAGCGTGGGCGATATCGACGACACTCAGACGCCGTCCGGTGCCGACGTTGAAATAGTCGTAGTTCATGCCGTCGGTCTCCATCGCCAGGATATTGGCCTGTACGATGTCGCTGACGTGCGTGAAGTCGCGGCTCTGCAGTCCATCCTCGTAGATGAGCGGTGGATTGTCGTTCAGAAGGCGCGAAGTAAAGATCGCGGCGATTCCGGTATAGGGATTGGAGAGCGACTGCCGGGTGCCGTAGACATTGAAGTAGCGCAGCGCTACGGTGGGAATCTCGTAGGCGCGTCCGATCGCGATGCACATCTCTTCCTGATCGCGCTTGCCGGTGGCATAGGGCGAGGCGGGCTGCAGCGGCTTCTCTTCGTCGGTCGGCAGCGGGATCAAAAACTCCCCGGTCTCCAGATCCTTCAGTTCCCAGATGCCTTCCTGGAACTGAGAAACGGGACGAAGCTTGGGCGCAACCAGTTCGCCGCTCGGGCGCTGGTAGCGGCCCTCGCCGTAGATCGACATAGAAGACGCAACAATCAGCTTCCTGAACTGTGCGCGGCGGGCGACCATAGCCTCCAGCACGACAGCGGTTCCGATCGTATTGATATCCATATAGCGCACGATGTCGTACATCGACTGTCCGACGCCGACGGCGGCCGCCTGGTGGTAGACGACTTCGATCCCGTCCAGCGCGCGGTCCACGGTCGCGCGGTCACGCACATCGCCTTTTTGAAACTCGATCTCTGTGCTCAGATAGGCTGGGGGGGTGTCTGTCGCTCCATGCACCTGCGTGTCGAGACAATCCAGCACCCGTACCGTGTGGCCGCGCTCCAGGAGGGCATCCACCAGATGGGACCCAATGAAACCGGCTCCGCCCGTGACCAATACCTTCATAACTAACCGCTCCTCTTGAAATAGATCCGCTGTCCATGCGTTCCAACGGTCTGACGCCCGGTTCGCCGGAATAACTTCTGTGTCAATTTTACCCTAAAACGCCTGCTAAGGCGAATGCCTGCAGGCGGCGGCCACTTCCAGGATCCGATCGACCCGCGCGTCCCACGAATGTTTGCGCGCTTCTGCGCGTCTGGCTTCCGGCAGATCGGGGGATTCGTGCGGGGCCTCCTGCAGGGCTGTCAGGAAATCGTCCTCGGTCTTCGCGATGCGCACGAACTGGGGAAAGTCGCGAAACCCAGCGATGTCGGTCGCGACGATGGGCTTGCCGCCGGCCAGATACTCCCACAGTTTGATCGGGTTCAGACTCTCCGTGAAAGGCGTCACCCGATGCGGCGTGATGCTCACATCGAAGGCGCGCATAAACTGGGGCAGGCGCGAGTAGGGGATCGGCCCCGTAAAGAACACCCTGCCGGTCGCCAGAAGCCGGTCCCGATCGGCGTCCGGCAGGAAGCCGGGTCCGACCAGCGCGAAACAGCCCTGCGTCAGCCGCCGCGCCATCCGCTCGACCAGATCGACATCCACACGGTCCGGGTGGATGGTGCCGGTATAACCGTAGATCGGGCGCGGCCAGGCGGCAGCCTCTTCCGGAAGCGGTCCGACGCCCTCCAGCACACACCGATAGTGCTCCGCGTCCACTCCGTTAGGAATAAGATGCAGGTTCTGTGCCAGCTCTTTTTTGAGGTCGTACAGCTTCTGCGAGCAGACGATGACCGCATCGGCCACACGGCAAAGTTCGCGGTCCTGCTCGATGATGAGCCGTGTGAGCGCCTCGGACTGCGTAAGCGTGATCCAGTCGTCCGTGATGTCGTAAATGGTGCGATCCGCGCCCATTTTCCCGACCATATGCACGGCATAGTGCGGGTTCAGCCAAAGGATTGGGCGGCGGAATCCAAGCTGATGGGCAGCCCGCAGCGCATGCCGGCGGTACATTCCCTCGTTGATGCGCCGCATCGCCGGAATCGTGTTTGGGAGGAATTTCAGAGGCCGGGTCACATGGATATTGGGATAACCGGGCACCTGCCAGGTTGCCGGAATCCGCAGGTCGGCGGTCTGCCCGCGTCGAATCTGGTTCGAGACATCGCGCGCCGTGCCCACAAACAGGATTTTGCTGTTCGGGAAACGCCGGGCTATCTGACCACAGACGAACTGGTTCCTGCGCCATACGTCGTCCCAGTTCTCGATGGAGACGAAAATCAGTTCCAGCGGCTCGTTCGATGCGAAACTCACGCCCTGCACAGGCAGCTCCGGTGTGTTCATGCCGAATGGCCCAGGGCGTTCAGCAGTTTGCGATACTGGTTCTCCCAGGAGAAGGTCAGTGCGCGCTGGCGGGCGCGGGCGCCCCACTCCTGACGTGCTTTCGGATCGTCGAGAAGCATCGCCAGGTGGTCGGCGAAGGTATCTACATCGGGCGGCTGGAAATAGAGCACGGCGTCTCCTCCTACTTCAGGAATGCCGCCACGCCGCGAGGCGATCACCGGCAGACCGCAGGCCATGCCCTCGGAGATCGTCAGCGACACTGGCTCGTCCCAGTTGGAGGGCACACAGAAGATCGAGGCGGCATGGTACTCTTCGACCACCTGCGCCCGCCCGACGAACGGCTGAAACTCCACGGCTTCCCCCAGCGGCTCCGCCAGCTTGAAAAGCTCCTCCTGATAGGGCGTGATCGGATCCTTTGCATTGAAGTTGCTGCTGCCCACGATCCGCACCTTGAACTTGCGCTTAGAGCCATAGACTTTCTGCGCCGCTTTCAGCAGCAGATCCGGCCCCTTCTCCGGGAGCACCCGTCCAATAAAAAGCACGGTAGGCACTTCCTCGTCCAGTGGCTCCGAGCGGGGCCGGAACCGCTCCGGATTGGTCCCGTTATGCACGGCAAAAATGCGGTTGGAAGGCGCGCCCAGACGTTTCTGCAGATCGTCCGCAATAAACTGGCTGCAGCAGATGACCCGATCCGTCTTCGCCATGACACGCTGGGTCTCGGCATCGGAATAGGTGCGAAACAGTTCATTGTTCGCCCACAATGTCACCTGAGCCTTCGGAAAATTCTTTTTCAGCATTCGCAGCGCCACGGGGTTATTGTGCAGAAAGATCGGACCGGTGAAATCCTTTGGGATCGCCGGGATCGCTGGCGCATAGACGCTCTCTCCAAACACGCGCGGCAGGCCCAATCGGCTCAGGGCCACATCCACGATCTTGCGTGGCCTGCTCGGCAGCAGCGGAAAGTCCACCTCGACGCACTCTCCGATGGGATAGTCGTGCCGGGTGCCGCGTCCGACGACCAGACGTGTCAGGCCGCCGTTCTGCTCATGCCAGCAGGCGATTTCGTAGATGATCGTCGAGATCGCGCTGCCCGTCGCCGCAGAAAAGTGGTCCCCAGGAGTGGGAATATGAAGATGTACCCGCTCGCCAGACGCGAGAGACGGAAGCTTCGTATCGGTCACAGATTCTCCATACAAGGTGAGTTATTGAAAACATGCCCGCGCAGGCGGTCACTCGGCCGAAGGCCTCCAGCGCAGGAATTCATTCCATTGCTCTCGCTGCTCTCGCTGTCCTCAGTGAAAATACTTTAGGGCATGAGATGCGCCAGAATATAACTGGCCGCCGTGTCGAGATCGGCCACAACCGGAGTATTCCAGTCCGCGTGCTGGGCGAGCAAAGGAACCTGCTCCTCACCGCGCCCGGTGCGCACCAGAATGCCCTGTGTGCCGACGGCGTGCGCCGTCTCGATGTCGCTCACAGCATCCCCTACCAGAAAGGAGGCGCTCAGATCGAGATCCCACTCCTGCGCGGCCTGCCACAGCATTCCCGGCGACGGTTTGCGGCATTCGCATGTCTCCTGCGGGTGGTGCGGACAGAAGTAGACCGCATCGATCCTGCCGCCGTTCGCCTCGACCTCCGCGATCAGCCGCCGATGGATCTCGTCTACAAAAGAGGCCGTTATGATACCGCGCCCGACCGCCGACTGGTTGGTGACCATCACGATCGGCAGTCCGGTCTGCGCCAGTTTGCGCATGGCGTCGAAGGTGTGAGGAAAGATCTCCACCTCCTCCCATGCCTTGACGTAGTCGGGTCGATTCTCGATCAGCACGCCGTCCCGATCCAGAAAGATCGCGCCTTTCGTCATACCGGGTTCTCCTCCAGCAGCCGCTGCATTGTCGGGGTAGGCCACTCCTCCTGCACACGGGCGTACTTCTCGTGCGAGCCGATGTCGATGAGGTAGCTGCGGGTCGGCATCGTCCAGCCATAGAACGGCACGCCCTGCGCCATCAGACGCGGAAACAGATCGAGTGAGAAGTCACAGAACGTCTC
>JAYTGR010000551.1:0-1508 GCA_043733205.1 Chthonomonadaceae bacterium | reverse complement strand
CGCGTGTCGGCTGGCAGGCGACCAGCAGACAGGGGGCGCTGTCCATCGCCCGGGCGATCACGACCTTCTGCTGATTGCCGCCCGAGAGGCTGCGGGCGGCGGAGCTGGCATCGCGGGAGCCCATCCGCACATCGTACTCCCGGATCATCTGTGTGGCGCGTGTAAACAGCCGGGCGGTGTGCAGCACCGCGCCGCCGCCCCATTCCGGCGCATTCTCGTGCCCCAGCAGATAGTTCTCCGCGATCGTAAATTCCAGGATCATCCCGGCCTTATGGCGGTCCTCCGGGATATAGGCGACGCCCAGCCGCTGCCGCTGCCGCACGCTGAGCGGGTTGAGGAGCGTGTCGCCGCTCGTGCCGCGCAGGCGCAGTTCGCCGGTTTCGGCGCGCCGCAGTCCGACGATCGCTTCGGAGAGTTCGCGCTGCCCGCTGCCGTCCACGCCCGCGATTCCCAGAATCTCGCCTGCCCGCAGCTCCAGATCGGCGTTCTGCACCGCGACCGCGTGACGGGCACCGCGCACCGTGAGGCCGGTGATGCGCAGCAGCGTTTGTGCCGTGGGGGAAGAAACGGCTGCGGTTTCGGCACCCTGGGGGCGTGGGACGCGGTCGCCGATCATGCAGCGGAGGAGCTCCTGTTCGTTGGTGTCGGCGGTGCAGAAATCACCTGCATTGCGTCCGGCGCGCAGCACCGTCACGGCGTCGCTATGGGTCATCACTTCCCGCAGTTTGTGCGTGACGAAGACGACGGTCGCGCCTTCGTCCACCAGCGAGTGCAGCAGGGCGAAGAGCGCATCGGCCTCCTGGGGGGCCAGAGTCGCGGTCGGCTCATCCAGCAGGAGCAGATTTGCGCCTCGAAACAGCGCCTTGAGGATCTCGACCTTCTGCTGCGCCGCGACCGACAGACGTTCGGCGCGCTGGTTCAGGTCGAGCCCCTGCAGGCCAAGTCTCTCCGCCAGTTTCGCGATCCGCTCTGCCGCCGCGCGCCGGTTCAGGATGCCGCCTGCCCGGAGCGGCTCCGCGCCCAGCATCACGTTCTCGATCACGGAGAGTGCAGGGATCAGCGCATAGTGCTGGCTGACCAGCCCCACGCCGCGCCGGATCGCATCTGCCGGACTGTGCAGCGCCTGCGTCACATCCTCACCGCGCAGCGTGATCCGGCCCTCGTCCGCCCGGCAGAGCCCATACAGGACGCTGAGCAGGGTCGATTTGCCCGCCCCATTCTCCCCGATGACCGCGTGGAACCCGCCCGTCCGCACGGTCAGGCTCACCTTATCGTTCGCCACGATGCCCGGAAACCGCTTGGTAATCTGCTCCATGCGGATCAGAACGTCGGACGAGGAGGCAGCAGACATGTCAGGGGCAGGTGCGGCAGGTTCGGACATAGTCGGTTGGGGTGCAGCTTTCCAGCAGGGTGAGATACCGCTATTTTAGCGGAAGCGACGTCTTGCTGTCAACCATCGGTCAAAGGAAAGCGGCTTCATCAGGGTTGTTCATCGGGCTTGCCGCGTG
>JAYTGR010000550.1:0-4578 GCA_043733205.1 Chthonomonadaceae bacterium | reverse complement strand
TCGGGTACACTCTCTCCACCAACTCACTATAGAAGGACTCCTGGATGAGCGAACGTATTGCCGTGATCGGGTTAGGTTACGTGGGCCTGCCAGTGGCACTGGCTTTCGCGGACCGTTTCCCCGGTACCATCGGCTTCGATATTGATCACAAAAAAATAGATGCGCTTCAAAAGGGAGTTGACCGTACAGGAGAAGTTACGCGCGAGGCGCTGCTCGATACCGGCCTCCACTATACCTGTAACCCCGAAGACCTAGCCGACACCACTTTTTTTGTCGTTGCCGTGCCCACTCCCATCGACAGCAACAAACGTCCCGACCTCACTCCGTTGATCCGGGCCTCCGAAACCATCGGAAAGGTGATGAAACCGGGTGCGGTCATCGTCTATGAATCGACGGTATATCCGGGTGTTACGGAAGAGATCTGCGGACCTGCCATCGCGAAGACATCCGGACTGATGCAGGGCGTCGATTTTCAGCTCGGCTATTCGCCCGAACGGATCAATCCGGGCGACAGCGAGCACACGCTGGCACGCGTCATGAAAATAGTGGCGGGCGAAGATGCCGCCACTCTGGAGCGTGTCGCCCGCACCTACAGCGCGATCGTGACCGCCGGCCTGCATCTCGCTCCCACGATCCGGGTCGCGGAAGCCGCCAAGGTGATCGAAAACACCCAGCGTGACCTGAACATCGCTCTCATGAACGAACTCGCGCTGATCTTCGATCGGCTCGGAATTCGCACACGCGATGTCATTGCGGCCGCCGAGACCAAATGGAACTTCGTAAAGTTCAAGCCCGGTCTGGTTGGGGGACACTGCATCGGAGTGGATCCCTACTACCTGACGACCAAAGCGGAAGCAGTCGGCTATCATCCCGATGTGATTCTCGCTGGCAGACGGGTCAACGATGGAATGGGGCCGTTTCTGGCGCAGCGCATGGTGAAGCTGCTGGTGCATGCCGACATTCCCGTCAAGTGTTCCCGCGTCGGGATCTTAGGTCTGACGTTCAAAGAGAACGTGCCCGACCTCCGCAACAGCCGGGTCTCGGAAATCGTGTCCGAACTCAAGGAGTTCGGGATCGAGCTGCTGATACACGACCCGGTGGCAGACGTGCATGCTGCCAAGGAAGAGTATGGAATAGATCTGGTGTCGTGGGACGAGATGCAGAACCTGGATGGAATCGTCCTGGCTGTGGCACACGATTTCTACCAGAAACTGCCGAACGAGTTCTGGACACAGGCTATCCGGCCGGGCGGTGTCCTGATGGACGTGAAGTCGATCCTGGATCCACGCTCCATTCCCGATACGCACGTCTACTGGTGTCTTTGAATTTCGCCCGTTTGTCCCCGGAGGCCGTCGCAGCAGACGGGGGATGTGAGGAGACGGAGAGTGCCGCGAGTACTAGTGACCGGAGCCGCCGGGTTCATCGGTTATCATCTGTGTGAACGCCTTTTGGCGGACGGCCAGGACGTTTTCGGCCTGGACAACCTCAACTCCTACTACGACGTGACGCTCAAGGAGGCGCGGCTGGCGCGCCTCCAGCGGCATCCTGATTTTCATTTTGAAAAGGTGGAACTGGCGGATTTGGCAGGCATGGAGGCTTTCTTCGCCCGGTCTAAGCCGGAGATCGTCGTGAATCTGGCGGCGCAGGCCGGTGTGCGCTGGTCGATCGAGAATCCGCACGTCTATATCGCCAGCAACGTCGTCGGCTTCGTGAACCTCCTGGAATGCTGTCGCCACCATGCCGTGCAGCATCTCGTGTTTGCCTCTTCCAGTTCCGTCTATGGGGCCAATACCCACATGCCTTTCTCCGTAGCGGATCGTGTCGATCATCCTGTCAGCCTCTATGCTGCCACCAAAAAAGCCAATGAACTGATGGCGCACACCTACAGTCACCTGTTTCGCCTGCCCGTTACAGGTCTCCGCTTTTTCACTGTCTACGGCCCGTGGGGCCGCCCCGACATGGCGCCCTATCTGTTCACCAAGGCGATTCTGGAAGGCCGCCCGATCGAGGTTTTCAACGAAGGCCGCATGCAGCGCGACTTTACCTATGTCGACGATGTCGTAGAAGGCGTCGCGCGGGTCATGACGCGCCCTCCCGTTCCCAATACCGCGTGGAACTCCGATGCACCCGAATCCAACACCAGTTCCGCACCGTACCGCCTCTACAATATCGGCAATCATCGGCCCGTGGAACTTATGGAGTTTATTCGCGTGATAGAGGAATGTACCGGCCGTAAAGCGCTGATGAACCTCCGTCCGGCCCAGCCCGGCGATGTGCTGACCACTTATGCCGACATCGACGATCTGACACGGGATACGGGCTTTGAACCCTCCACCTCCATCGAGACAGGGCTGAAGCATTTTGTAACCTGGTATCGCGATTACTACGCTGTTTAGGGTAGAATAGGCCGATTGCATCCGACACCCATCCGTTTTTCAAGGCGGTACCCACGAAGGACTATGCCGAAGATTCTGCTCGTTTCGCGCTGCGCCTGGACGCTCTATAATTTCCGACGCGGTCAGATGTGCGCCCTGAAGGCGGACGGCGCTGCCGTTCTGGGAGCCGGAGCAGGCGGCGACGGCTATGAGTCGCGCATCGAAGCGCTGGGGATCCCATTCGTATCGCTGCCGATCGACAGACGCGCTCTCAATCCTCTCGCCGATCTGAAACTTCTATGGCGGCTCTATCGATGGTACCGCCAGGAACGCCCCGACATCGTCCACCACTTCACCATCAAGCCTGTCATCTACGGCAGTATTGCCGCCCGTCTCGCCGGTGTGCCGCGCACGGTCAACACTGTGACCGGCCTCGGCTTCGTCTTTTCGGATGGCGCGAAGCCCTGGCTGCGGCGGCTGGTCGAGGCACAGTACCGCATTGCCCTCGCCAAGGTACACTACACGTTTTTCCAGAATAACGAAGACCGAGACCTTTTCGTGCAGCAGGGGCTCGTCACCCAGGACAAGACCGGACTGCTTCCGGGTTCCGGCGTCGATACGCAGTATTTCCTGCCGCCGGCTGCCGAGTCGCAGTCGAGAACCGTCACTTTTCTTATGGTGGCACGGCTGTTAAAGGACAAAGGGGTCTATGAGTTCGTGGAGGCGGCACGCAAAGTGCGCGCACAGGCTCCTGACACGCGCTTCCAGGTGTTGGGCGGGCGCGACGAGCGGAATCCGCGCTGTGTCCCGCAGGAACACCTGGATCGCTGGCAGGAGGAAGGGGTGGTAGAGTGGCTCGGCGAGGCGTCGGATGTACGGGGCGCGATGGGAGCCTCGGATGTCGTGGTGCTGCCCTCTTTCTATCGGGAAGGCACGCCTCGGTCCCTGCTGGAGTCCGCAGCCATGGGCCGCGCGATCATAACGACCGATTCCATCGGCTGTCGCGAGGCAGTCGATGACGGCGTGACAGGACTATTGGTTCCTGTGAAAGATGCGGAATCGCTCGCGGCTGCAATGCTCCGGCTCTATGCCGATCCGGAAGGCAGGCAGCGTATGGGAGAGGCCGGACGCGCAAAAATGCTGCGCGAATTCGATGAACGGCTGGTTATACAAAAAATTAAACAGGTCTATGCGAAGGAGCAGATATGAAGGTTCTTATCACGGGAGGGGCAGGATTTATCGGATCTCACCTCAGCGACCTTTTGCTCGAACGTGGCGACGAAGTCTATGCCCTGGATGACCTTTCTACCGGCAGTCTCGCGAACATCGCGCATCTGCAGGAGCACCCAGGATTCCATTTCGTGTGCGATTCCGCCGGGAACGAAGCGGTGATGAACGAACTGGTCCAGAAGGCAGATCACATCTATCATCTGGCAGCGGTCGTGGGCGTACAGCGCGTGGTCGAGAGCCCTGTCCGGACCCTGGAGGTGAATCTGCATACGACCGAGATCGCGCTGAAGCTGGCGCACCGGTTCGACAAACGAATTCAGATCGCCTCTACTTCGGAGGTCTACGGACGTCATAAAGTAAATCGCCCTCTGCGCGAAACCGACGAACGTATCTACGGCCCAACGACTGTGGGGCGGTGGAGTTATGCGGGGGCGAAGGCGATCGATGAGTTTTTTGCGCTCGCCTACCATCGCGAACGCAATCTGCCTGTCGTCATCACCCGATTCTTCAATACGGTCGGGCCGCGCCAAACCGGGCAGTACGGCATGGTAATCCCACGTTTCGTGCAGTCTGCGCTGAAAGGCGAGCCTATCGTCGTCTACGGAGACGGCAGTCAGTCACGCTCATTTACTTATGTGGGCGATGCCGTGCGGGCGATCACCGACCTGATGGCCTGTCCTGCCGCTATTGGGGAAGTGTACAATGTAGGCAACGGCGAAGAGGTGACGATCCTCCACCTGGCGCAGCGCGTCAAGGCGATGACAAACTCGGCTTCAGAAATCCGTGCCATCCCCTTCGAGCAGGTCTATGGCAAAGATTTTGAGGACATGGAGTTCCGCACGCCTGATATCACCAAAATACATCAGGCGATCGGTTATCGGCCGACAGTCGACCTGAACGGAATTTTGGAACGTGTGATTCATCATTTCCGCACCGCTGCCTCTGATGCGGAGGGGGCGAACAACGGGCGGAC
>JAYTGR010000549.1:0-1510 GCA_043733205.1 Chthonomonadaceae bacterium | reverse complement strand
TGCGCGCCGAAGTGACGGCAGCTTTTCAGAAGGTGCAGAATCTGCGGCGCGAAAAGGCTGAACTCGAAAAAGATTCCCGCGAGCGCGCCCATCTGCTGGATCTCTATCAGTTTCAAGTGAAAGAGATCGGGGAGGCGCGTCTGACGATCGGGGAAGACGAAGAGCTCCAGACCGAACATAACCGCGTCGCCAATGCGCAGCGGCTGGCAGAGGCGGCTCTGGCGGCGGCCACGGCCCTGAGCGGCGAGGACAGCGGAGGGGTTCTGGAATCGCTGGCTGCAACGGCACACGCGCTGGAAGAGGCGGCGAACCTGGACCCCACCCTGGCCCCGATGCTGGAAACCCTGCGGTCGGCCGCCTACGAGCTGACCGAGACGGAGCGCGACCTCGTACGCTATCAGGATGAGATCGAGTTCGACCCGGAGCGCCTGGAGCAGATCGAAGAGCGCCTCGAGACGCTGCGCAGCCTGAAACGCAAGTACGGCGACAGCATCGAGGAGATCGTCGCGTACGGCGCGGAGACAGCGGCCAAAGTGGCGACGCTTTCCAACAGCGAGGAGCGGGGAGCACAGCTCGATGTCGAGATCGGGAAAGCCGACAAGCTCCTGCGGGAAAGGTGTGCCCGGCTCAGTACGGCCCGAGCGAAAGCGGGCAAAGATTTTCAGACCGTCACGGTATCGGAACTGCGCGAACTGGCGCTGGAGAAAGCCCGCTTCGAAGTCAGTACGACCCAGGGCGAACCGACCGCCAAAGGCACCGACCGCGTCGAGTTCCTAATCGCTACCAATCCCGGCGAACCGCTGCGTCCGCTTGCGAAAGTGGCCTCGGGCGGCGAAATCTCGCGTGTGATGCTGGCCGTAAAGGCGGCGCTGGCGCGTCAGGAAGCGCTGCCGACCATGGTCTTCGACGAGATCGATGTCGGAGTAGGCGGCCGCACCTCCAGTGTCATCGCCGACAAGATGGCGACCCTGGCGAAATCGGCCCAGATCCTCTGTATCACCCATCTCGCGCAGATCGCCAGCCGTGGCCAGCACCACTATTACATCGAGAAACAGGTAAAAGGCGACCGCACTGTCGTGACCGTCACCCCTCTCACGCCCGAACAGCGGGTCTCGGAGATCGCCCGCATGATCGGCGGCGCCAATCTCTCCGAAACCGTCCTCCAGCACGCCCGCGAAATGCTCGCCTTCCCCTCCTGACTCCTCTCTGCACACGTTCTGTAACCCTCGCGCGCCCCTGCCCGTCTAAACGCTATCTAAAGCGAGGTAGTTTCGATGCGTCTTTTCCGTTTTGTTTCCTGGGTGTTGATACCGTTACTTTGGCTCGGGGCGTCGCCGACAGCGCAGGCTCAGCTTTCCAGAGAGGAGTGCGAGAAACGGATTGCGGTGGCGATCGCACTGCTGGAGCATGGGAACGAGGACGAACAACAGGTCGCGATAGCGCATCTGGGGCAGTTTGCACGGCCGCTTGGCGCTCTGCCGCCTGAGCGGGGGCTGCCCCTGTTTCGCGC
>JAYTGR010000548.1:0-4580 GCA_043733205.1 Chthonomonadaceae bacterium | reverse complement strand
CCGGCCAAAGGTCCGTCCAGTATTTTCTGAAGGTGCAGAGCGCCCCCTCCGGGAGGCGCAGGTGCGACGGTTGTGCCAACCATAGGCCCCTCGGGCGGCGGCGCAGCCACTTCGAGTCGGGCGAGGGTGCCGAGTTCTCGTGTCCAGTCGCGGAAGGTGAAATCCGGCCCGGTATAGCGCGGCGGTCGATTGAGCGAAATACCGTCGAACAGAACGGGCGCTGGTGTGGACGCAGGAGGCGTAAAGCGGTAGCTGCCCTTAAAACGCTGGTAGGTCAGCCGGTTGGAGGGATACTGATAGAGCCAGCAGCCGAAATCGATCCCGGCATCGTCCAGATAGAGCCAGAGGATATTGAAGGCATCCCGATCCCGCGCAATAAACCAGGCCAGATGTTTGGAGTAGCCTGCAGGCCCCGTCTGCGTGTGCAGATAGTCCATTTGAATCCGTCTGGCCGGCTCCTGCGCATAAGCATGCTGTACAAAGTAGCCGCCTGTTCCCGTCCATTCGATACGGTACGGCGCACTGTCCGCCGCGATATGGCCGACCATCGTCTGCTTCGCCGCCCTGGATGACGGCAGCGCTGCCCCGGATGATGGCGGTACACTCGTCACGGTCTGGGCATGCGCGACCCCTGTCGCCAGGACCAGCGCGGCTCCCGCCTGCACGATCCCTGCTCTGCCGAATCTGCCTGTCAACGTTTTTGCCTCCCCAATGAATACTCGCAGCGTTCCCGTGAATTAGACGGCGGGAAACCCATCTGGTTTCCGCCGTTTCCTGCAGATTGTGCGAACTCCAAGAATTCCCCGGTGTCTACTAGTTTTCGCTGCCGCCCTTTCGGGTAGAATCCTGTCAACGTATCGAACCGAGAACAGAGGAAGGCGAGCGAACAGACAATGGCACAGACACGGACACAGACGAGCAAAAAAGCGCCCGGCCGCAAGGCGGCGAAGAGTCCCGACGAGGCATCGCATGCGGCGGTTTTGCCTGTGGAAGGCGTCCAGGAAGAGGAGCGCCTGAAGGCGATCCTCGCCAAAGCGGAAAAGATGGGCGAGATGCCGGACCGCAACGTCATCCGCATTCGGGGCGCACGGCAGAACAACCTGAAGAACATCGATATCGATATTCCCCGCGATCGGCTCGTCGTAATCACCGGCCTGAGCGGGTCGGGCAAGTCGTCCCTGGCCTTCGACACGCTCTATGCCGAAGGGCAGCGGCGCTACGTCGAGAGCCTCTCCGCCTACGCCCGCCAGTTCCTCGGCCAGCACGACAAGCCGGATGTCGATCAGATCGACGGCCTGAGTCCTGCTGTCTCCATCGACCAGAAGTCCACGAGCCGTAACCCCCGTTCCACGGTCGGCACCGTTACGGAGATCTACGACTATCTGCGCCTGCTCTATGCCCGCGTCGGCATCCCGCACGATCCGGAGACCGGCCTGCCGATGGTCAAGCAGAGCATCGAAGAGATGGTCGATAAAGTGTTGGCGCTGCCGGACGGGGCGCGCTATCTGGTGCTCGCCCCCATCGTGCGCGGCCGCAAGGGAGAGTACAAGAAAGAGCTGGAAGAGATCCTGAAAGAGGGCTTCGTGCGCGCGCGGATCGATGGCGAGATGGTCGATCTGAGCGAACAGATCCCCGAGCTGGAGCGCTACAAACAGCACACCATCGAGATCGTCATGGACCGTCTGATCCAGAAACCGGACATGAACCGGTCGCGCATCGCGGATTCGCTCGAACAGGCTCTGAAGCGCGCGAAAGGCGTGGCCATTGTCTCCGTGCAGGCCAGCGGCGACATCGCGGCGCAGGAGATCGTCTTCTCGGAGAACTTCGCCACGACCGACGGTGGGTTCAACTACGAGGAGATCGAGCCGCGCCTCTTCTCCTTCAACTCGCCTTACGGCGCCTGCCCAGAGTGTCATGGGCTCGGCACCAAGACGGAGTTCGACCCCGGCCTGATCGCGCCCAACCGCAATCTGAGCATCGCGGAAGGCGGCATCCGCTACTATGTGCTGAAAGCCGGGAAGAAGGTTCTGACCGACCATCGCGAGAGCCAGTTCAAGGCCGTCGCAAAGAAGCTGGGCTTCGCCATCACGACCCCGCTCAAAGATCTCTCCGAGATGCAGTTCAACGCGCTGATGTACGGTATCAAAGGCAATGTTACGGTCGAGTTCCGCAACCGCTGGGGCCGCACGCGCTCCTTCGACAGCGAGTTCGGCGGCGTCGTCACGGAGATGGAAGAGAAGTACCGCGAAACCGACAGCGCCTATGTCAAGGAGGATCTGGAGCAGTACCAGAGCCAGCGGCCCTGTCCGATCTGCAAGGGCCAGCGACTGAAGCCGGAGTCGCTCGCCGTCACGGTCGGTAAAAGGAATATCGCGGACCTGTGCGGGCTCTCTCTGGAGAAGCTGTTCAGCTTCTTCGAGGGCCTGCAGCTGACGGAGCGCGAGCAGATCATCGCCCGCCAGATCGTGAAGGAGATCCGGTCGCGCCTCGGCTTCCTGCTCAATGTCGGGCTGAACTACCTGAACTTAAACCGGGGGGCGGCGACCCTGGCGGGCGGTGAAGCGCAGCGTATCCGCCTCGCCACGCAGATCGGCAGCGGACTGATGGGCGTGCTCTACATCCTCGACGAGCCGAGCATCGGACTGCATCAGCGCGACAATACGCGCCTGATCCGCACGATGGAGCGCCTGCGCGATCTCGGCAACACGATCCTGGTCGTCGAACACGATGAGGAGACGATGGAGGCCGCCGACTGGCTGATCGACATTGGACCGGGCGCAGGCGAGCATGGCGGTCATGTCGTGGCGCAGGGCACTCCGGCGCAGGTCAAGGCCAACCCCAACAGCATCACCGGCCAGTATCTGAGCGGAATGAAGCAGATCGAAGTGCCGCTGGTTCGGCGTGAGCCCGGAGAGCGGGCGCTCGAACTCGTGGGAGCGCGGCAGCACAACCTACAGAACGTCACGGTCAGCATCCCGCTCGGGCTCTTTGTGGCTGTCACCGGCGTCTCGGGGTCCGGCAAGTCCACCTTGATCCAGGAGACGCTGTTTCCGCTGCTCATGAACCGAATCTACGGCTCGCACGCCGTCTGGGGCGCGCACGACGAGCTGCGCGGCATCGAGCATATCGACAAGGTGATCGACATCGACCAGCCGCCCATTGGCCGCACTCCGCGCTCCAACCCGGCGACCTACACCGGCGTCTTCGACCTGATCCGCGATCTCTTCAGCAAGACGCAGGACGCCCGTGTGCGCGGCTACGAGCCGGGCCGCTTCTCTTTCAACGTCAAGGGCGGACGCTGCGAAAGCTGCAAGGGCGACGGCATTCTGAAGATCGAGATGCACTTCCTGCCGGATGTCTACGTCCCCTGCGAAGTCTGCAAAGGCAAACGCTACAACCGCGAGACGCTGGAGGTGAAGTACAAGGGCAAGTCCGTCGCCGACGTCCTCGACATGACGGTCTCCGAAGCCGTGGAGTTCTTCTCGCAGATGCCCAACATCGCGCGCAAGTTCCAGACACTGCACGATGTCGGCCTCGACTATCTGCGCCTCGGCCAGCCTGCCACCACCCTCTCCGGCGGCGAAGCGCAGCGCGTCAAGCTGGCATCCGAGCTCGCCAAGCGCAGCACCGGCCGCACGATCTATATCCTTGACGAGCCGACCACCGGCCTGCACTTCGCCGATGTCGAGAAGCTGATCGCCGTCCTCAACCGCCTCGTCACCTCCGGCAACACCGTCCTGGTGATCGAACACAACCTCGACGTCATCAAGACCGCCGACTGGCTGATCGACATGGGTCCGGAAGGCGGAGACGGCGGCGGCAAAGTCGTCGCTATCGGCACCCCCGAACAGGTCGCCGCCATCCCCGAAAGCCACACCGGTCAGTACCTGAAGCGTGTCCTTGACAGGCGCTGATCGCCCTTTCGGACACCATTTCCGTGGTACAATCACAAACATTTAGGGAATAAATCGGAGGTGTGAAATGACGGCGGCCACACAACGGCGGCAAACTCCGCAAGAGATTTTTACCGCGATAGAGCAGTTAGAACCGGACGAAGCGGAACAACTGGCGCGTCGTCTCCTCCAGATGCAAGCGCAGCGAAAAGCGCAGCACCTCTCGGTGCGGGAGGAACAACTCTTGCAGGAGATCTACCGCGAAAAGCGACCAGGATTCACATCGCGGTTCGATGCGCTCAACGCCAAACGAAGGGATTTGAATCTATCCCCGGACGAACATGCAGAACTCCTGCAGTTGAACGATGAATCCGAAGCGTTCACGGTACGCCGCCTGCAAGCGCTGGCCGAACTGGCGTTGACACAGAATGCGGAACCTGATCTTTATGATCCGTATATTTATCAGTTCCTGAAACATGTATCCACACCGAATGGCTGGTATTCAAAGTTTTCCTGCTTCACACAGATACAAAAAGAAGCCGTTCTTATGGTTCTCAAGCACATCCTTGAGCATCATATCTCATGGATCGGAGATTGGAATACTGAGGAGGATTTGCTTGCCGGAACAATCCGGTGGGAAGAGTTCGTTACAAAGACAGCATCGGGCAATTCCTTGTCTTCTCCGGC
>JAYTGR010000547.1:0-1511 GCA_043733205.1 Chthonomonadaceae bacterium | reverse complement strand
TGATCGATCGTTATACCACCCAGGCCATGCGCGACCTCTGGAGCCCGCAGAACAAGACCCAGCGCTGGCTCGATGTCGAGATCGCCGTCTGCGACGGCCTGGAGCATTTCGGACATATTCCCGCCGGTACGACCGAGAAGATCCGCGCAGGCGCGGCATTCGACCTGCAGCGCATCGCCGAGCTCGAAAAAGAGACGCGCCACGACGTGATGGCGTTCGTCAAAAACGTCGCGGAGAACCTGGGCGAAGAGGGCCGCTATGTCCACTACGGCGTCACCTCCTACGACATCGTCGATACCGCCCTGTCGCTGATCCTGCACGACGCGTGCGACATTCTGCTGGCAAACTGCGAGAAACTGAACGAGGTCATTCGCAGGCGGGCGCGGGAGTTCAAAGACACCGTGATGATCGGGCGCACGCACGGCATCCATGCCGAACCGATCACCTTCGGCTTCAAGCTTGCGACCTGGCTGGACGAGATGAACCACAACATCGAGCGGCTGCAGCAGGCGAAAGCGGCGATTAGCGTCGGCCAAGTCTCGGGTGCGGTCGGAACGCACGCCAACATCGGTCTGGAGGTCGAGGAGTATGTCTGCGCCCAGCTGGGTCTGGGTGTTGCGACTATCTCCACGCAGATCATCGCGCGCGACCGGCATGCACAGCTGATGGCGACGCTTGCAATCCTCGCAGCCTCCCTCGAGCGGTTCTCGACAGAGATCCGCAATCTGGCCCGCACCGAGATCCGCGAGGTGCAGGAGTACTTCGCGGCAGGTCAGAAGGGCTCCTCCGCTATGCCGCACAAGCGCAACCCCTGGAACTGCGAGACGGTCTCGGGGCTGGCGCGCGTGGTGCGCGGCAACCTGATCCCGATGCTGGAGAGCATGGCGACCTGGCACGAGCGCGACCTGACCAACAGCAGCGTCGAGCGCGTGATCCTGCCGGACACCACCACCCTCGTCGACTGGATGCTGGTCAAGTTCACGGACATTCTGGACACTCTGCTGGTCTACCCCGAAAACATGACCCGCAACCTGGAAATGATGGGCGGGCTCGTCTGCTCCGAACAGATCATGCTGGCGCTCATCGCGACTGGTCTCTCCCGCGAAGAGGCCTACGGCGTCGCGCAGCGCGGCGCCTCCAAAGCCTGGGCCGGCCAGGACTTCCGGAGCGCCATCGAGTCCGACCCCCTCGTCCAGGAGCGCCTCACCGTCCAGGACATCGACCACGCCTTCGACATCAAATACCACCTGAAAAACCTGAAAGCCACCTTCGAGAAACTCGGGATTTGATCCGCTTCTCTAGATGCCTCCGTACACCCATAAAACGCCCGATGTCATCATGCATCGGGCGTCTGTTACTTGTGTATGAACAGAGGCATCGGGTTCTGGAACGACTTGTTCACTTGTGAATGAGTATCACCTCAATACGTCGGGGCGACCTCTTCAGGCTCCCGCCACTCTTGCGCAGCGAAAGATACGCCTGCACTTTTCGGCCTTGTTTTCTCGCTCGTT
>JAYTGR010000546.1:0-4582 GCA_043733205.1 Chthonomonadaceae bacterium | reverse complement strand
CGCTGGTCGGGCTGCACGGCGGTGTGGTGACACGCACCCGCACCAACGTGCGCGACCTGATGGCGCTCTGCATCGGGGATGCCAATAAGCCGGGCCGTGTGGACTTCGCAGGCGACGATGCAGGCGGCTTCATCTTCTCCGAGTTCCAGCCTACCTTCGACGCCATGTACGGCTTCGGCAAGCTGATGGAACTCCTGGCAGCCACCGACCTCAACATCTCCGAACTTTCGGCGGAACTCCCCGACGCCCATATCGCCCATACGATGATTCGCTGCCCCTGGGAGGCGAAAGGCCGGGTCATGGGCGCCCTGACCAAGGAAGCGCATGCGCTCTCCGGCGAAGACGGGCGACGTGTGGAGCTGATAGACGGCATCAAGTTCTACGAAGGCGAAGACTGGGCGCTTGTGCTCCCGGACGCCTCGGAGCCCTTCTTCCACGTCTACGCCGAAAGCGACACCCCCGAAAAGGCCAACGAACTCCTCTGCCGCTACGTAGCCCGCGTCGAATCTGAACGCGGTTAACCCCGCTTCACCTCATGGCACCAATAATAAAGGCCGATTCTCCAAAAGAGAATCGGCCCTTTTTATGAAATTAAGCTGTCCGTGAACTGAATCAGACACCACTCCCGCACTTCCCAATCGGGCAGATATTCGGTGGTTGTCGGCTCTAAAGACAATGCGGCTTGATCAGCAGACATCGGTTCCAGGAGATGTGTCCTAATGCTGAAAAGCGGCATCGCAAGGGGGAAATGCTGGGGGACGTGGATTCGAACCACGGTTAACGGCGCCAAAGGCCGCTGTCCTGCCACTGGACGATCCCCCATCAGGTGCATTCATACAGATTATACTCTGTCGGTTCTGACATTGTCAAATACACGCAGCCTCCTTCAAAACCTTACTCTCAAATCAGCATTGTCTCTTGATCCACAACAGAATCGAAACCCTGCAGCGGAGCGTGAGAGGAATCTAGAGCTGTAGGTCCGCAGGAAGCCCGCTCGGGAAGAGTCCGCCGAAGGTTGGATCGGGATAGGTCGTCAGGGTATAGTTCGGGTAGCCGATCGAGTCCAGCACATAGGTCGGAGCGAACAGTTTCAGGTCGGCCGGCGGATGCGCGAACCATGCGGCGATATTGATCGTGAGTGTCTGGGTCAATACGATGGGATACGGCAGTATCAGAATGTCCGTGCCCACAGGCAGCCCTGTGACAGCCTGTGGTGCCGACTGGAACAGTTCGTTGGGAGCGGTCAGGGGATGTACTGTGCCAGCGCTGCCCGCCGCCAGAGGGATCGGTTCATAGCGCGGTACGGTCAGCGTGATGGGGCCGGTAGTGGCCTGCTGTATCAGCGGTAGAACCGTGTCACGAATGCTGGTCAGTGCCGCCGCGACATCCGTACTGTTCGGCAAAAGAAAGCTTCCAGCGGCCGGGCGCGCGAGCACGCCGGTAATCCCTTTCGTCTCACGATCCACGATATTCAGCATGGCAGCCTGCGCGGTCTGGAGGTCGGAAGGATCGCGCAGCGTCAGAAATGGGCTGGCCGGCAGATACTCGTCCGGCGTCAGTCTGCCGTCGTTGTTTTTGTCGAGGGCGGAGTAGGGCGAACTGCCGGCGGCTTCACGGCTCCCCTTGATAAAGATTGGCGCGGGGGGCGGCATCGGCGCGCTGCCTGCCCCGGTTATTGGAGGAGTCAGCAGGCCGGACGTGCCGGGGTCACGACTGTAGGCCAGGGAGAGAGCCGTCGAAACGCGCAGGGACTGCACATAAGCGTCGAACAGATAGACTTCCGGCAGGCCTATCGTTACCGTCTGCCCGTTCTGATCGGGCGCGGGGAGGGTTACGGAGAAGCTGGGATCGGCCTCCACGGTCTGCAGATGCTGTGCGACGGTCGCCAGGTCCGTCAGCAGCTGCTGGCGGCGGGTTACCTCCTGCGCATCCCCCGCATAGCCGTAGTAGGGAATCAGACCCAGATGCAGGTCGGAGATCGGCGCGAGCATATTGAGCAGCGTGTTGGGGTTGCTGAGGCCGCGATCGAGGAACCAGAAGAGCCCGAGCGTATGCACTGGTTCGATCGGTTTCGAGCTCACCGTTCCATTGGGAGGAGAAGGCGGCACGGAGCCCTGTCTGGGCGGAGCAGGCAGAACGAAGCCGGAACCGGGGTTGCCCGGAGCAGATCCCGCGTCCCTGCGGACGGCGCTCTTGCTCACAGCGGTTTTACTGGCAATAGTCGCATTTGTGCTTGGGGGCAGAGCCGAGGTGACTGCTGCGCCATCGACCTGCTGGGCATCGGCGCCCATGAGGCAGACTGCCGCACCGAAATGCGCTTCCGAACTGTTGGGATTCTGCTGCAGCGCCTGCTGAAACAGCGTCAGCGCCGACTGCAGCGACTGCGTCGAAGGGTTCGTCGTATTGGCAGCCAGTTGTTTCAGCGCCGCGCGCCCGCCGGCAAGCGGATTGGAGTTAGCAGCGGGGCCGCTGCCGCTGCCCCCGCATCCCCAGAGCGTCAGCGCGGATGCGCCGACAAGGAACAGACGAACTTTTTTCACAGGTTTCCCTCCTTAGAGTGTGCAGTTGAGAGTGCAGAAAGCGTCTACAAAAATACCCCATTGCGATCATTATAACAGCAGGGGAGGAATGCGTCAATAGGCGTCTTCGCGGCCGTCGGCTTGACAGGGCAAACGCCGCCCGGCAGCATGGGAAGGCTTTAACACGGCACGAGGGGGAAAGATGCGACGTTTCGGCTTACTGCTAGGGTGCCTGCTGCTGGCATGGTGCGGCGGATGCGGGTTAGGAGATGCGCCGTCTCCTCACTACACGATCGCTGTTCCGGGCACACGGATCGCCCTCAGCGATCCGAACCTGTTTCTTAGTCCCTACAACTGGTCTGTGGAGGGAACGACGTCGGCCACCACCGCCCAGCCCGGAGCCTATCTCACTGCCGCATTTCAGAGTGCGAACGTGCGGCTGGATATCGATACCTCGTACCTGGCCGCCTTACCGAACCGAAGCGGCCCTGTCATACGCTGGCAGGTCGACAGCGGGCCGATGCATACCTATCGACTGGCGGCCGGAGATGTGCAGATCCCGCTGAACTCCAGCAGTCTGGCCGCAGGCACACATACCTGCAAAATCTGGTTTGTGGCATCGGAATACGCGCAGGATCGGTGGACGGTGCCGCTTGAAGCGCTGCGCATCACCGGGCTGACACTCGATACCGGCGGTTCAGCCGCGGCGCCCACCCTGCTTCCCAGGCGTATACTCTTTTTTGGAGACAGCATCACGGAGGGAGCACGCACCGAATCGGCGCACAACGATCCGACCCGTGATGACGACGCCACCCATGCGTTTACGTACACCTGCGCGGCGGCACTTGGGGCAGAGTTAGGCGTTGTCGGGGTGGCGCAGCAGGGCTGGACTGTTCCCGGTCAGGGGAGCGTTCCGAATTTCGCAGCCGCCTGGCCCTTCCATTTCACCGGCAAGCCGCGTGTCTTTTCCCCCAGCCCCGACTATGTGGTCGTCGTGCAGGGCGTGAACGACGCGCTCGCTCCGGCCGACCCCCTTCAGGTGAAAGCCGCTGCGCAGAGCTGGCTTGTCGCGGCAAGAGCCGCCATGCCGTCGAGTCGGCTCTGTATCGTCGTGCCGTTCGGCGGCTTCGAGCGGGAGGCCCTCACCCAGGCCGTGCAGGCATACAAAGCCGCTCACGCCTCGGACACCCGCGTGTTTCTGATCGACCTCGGCGTCTCCGTACAAACCGGCCTGACCGCCCCTTCCGGCGCGCCCAGCCAGCGCTCGCACGATGGTATTCACCCGAATGCCGCCGCCAGCGAGGCCCTGGGAACCCAGCTCGCAGCGGCCCTTCAAACCGCCGCACTGTAGTGTGCTGTCAGATTTTACCAGGAGGGATCGGGAACGAGACTCAGTAGTCCCCGCCCCCTCCTCCCCCGGAGTCGCCTCCACTGCTTCCAGAATCGCTTCCGCCGCCTCCGGAATCGCCGCCGCCGAAGTCGGAACTGCTGGAGGTCGAACTGCCGAAATCGGAACTGCCGCCCGAGTCGGAGCTGGAACTGCTTCCGAAATCCGTGCTGTTGTCGGAGCTGCCGTAGTCTGCTCCTCCGCCGCTGTCCTGTCCTCCGCCGAAATCCACACTGCCGCCCGAATCGAACCCGGAGCTGCTTCCGAAGAAGTCGCTGCTGTTATCCATCCCCATGGAGTTGTCCTGCATTACCAGCGGCGGAGCGGCGGCAAACGGCTCGTTCGTGATACAGCCGTCATTGCCGACAAAGACAGGATAGGCGACCGGTGTCGGCTCGCAGAAGAGCGAGCCGAGCAGGAAGCCGTCCCAGACGCCGCCGTTGTAGCCGTCGTAGTAGGCGTACGCAGGAAAGTACGAGGCCTGAACATAGGAGTAGTCGCGATAGGGATCGTAGCTGCGGGCGTGGTACCAGGCGGTCGGTCTGCCGCTCTCCATTACGGTGCGGACCTGCGGCGTCGCTCCCCGCTGGACCGTCTGGACATCGTCGGCGCAGGCCAGGACTTTGCGCCGCTGCCCGTTGAGGGCGATGGTCATGGGTGTCAGGTCTGAAATGCG
>JAYTGR010000545.1:0-1516 GCA_043733205.1 Chthonomonadaceae bacterium | reverse complement strand
AATCCGCGCCCGAACGCCGCCATTCAAAGCGTCGATCTCCTCTACGGCCCAGACCGGCGCGGTGTGCCCGTCCTGCTCGCCCTGACCGCCGCGACCTCTCATTAGCAGTATCTGCGGTGGAAACCGACGTAAATCTAAGCCGTGACGCACCAGAAATTCCTATCCTGTAAATCTTGTCGATCCTGTCTCAAAACGCATGCCGTCGCGTTTCTTTTTGACAGGATTTACAGAATTTACAGGATTAAATTCACTTTGGATTAGGGAGCGAGGCTGATTTCGATGCGAACCGGGGCGGACAGGCGGGGGTCGGCGGTCTCCTCCAGCCCCTGGCAGAAGGTTTCGAGACTGGGCTTCAGGCGGAATACCTGCCGCTTGCCGCCTTCGACATCGACGGTGACCGGCTTTTTCAAATCTACCAGCTTGTCGTCGAGCCAGAGTGCGATCTGCGCCTGCTTCTGAACTTTAAGGGCGATGGCGTTGCCGACGATTTTCGCCTCGATATGTCCCTGGTTAACAGGAGCCGGGGCCTCCACCCAATACGAGCGTTTCAGAACGCTGTCGGACTGGGTCCAGACGACGAAATCGGGGTGTGCGTCACGGGTGGTTTTGAGCATCTCGGCCAGTTCGTCGTGGTCGGGCACCAGATGTCCGACTCCGGTGGGACATTCGAATTTGCCCGGAAATCCGCCGTACTGCGTCCGCCACTTTTCGACCTGCTCCTGGAACTTATGGCAGCGATCCGCGCGGCCATAGGCCGTGTCCCTTTCGCCGACGATGAAGGTGAAGCGGGTATCCCGCAGATTCTCCCCCATGGTCTCCCCATCGGAAGGAGCGGACGCTGCGGCATGAATCACCGCGAAACGGTCCGGGATTTTCGGGCCGATGACGAACGCTCCATAGCCTCCGTGAGACGCGCCCATCGTGTAGACCTTGTCGGGATCGACGTCTGCGAAGAGCACGAACTCTTTGATCAGTTTTTCCACCAGGGGGCAGATGGCGTCGTCGTAAAAGCCGTTCCAGGCGTCATTGGGCGCCCGGAGCGCCAGATAGACATATCCTCCGTTTTCCGGGTGCTCGCGATAGTAGGTGGAGAACATGTAGTTCCACTCACCGTCGTTGACCTGCTTGGGAGCGCCTCCGCCTCCATGCATCGCGATGACCAGGCCCCAGCCGCCTGCGGGTTTGGTTCCGACATATCGCCAGAGGTAAGGGCTGATACGGTCGGGGGTGGATACGGTCTTCTTTTCCCACTCGGTCCGTAAAGCGGCGTGGACTGGCGATGCCTTGTAAGCCTCCCAGGCCAGTGTACGCACCTTTGCATCGACTGGCCTGCCGATCAGCTGCCTGCGGGCCGCCTCTTGTCTGGCAGGATCGCCGCCGAACCGATCCGCCAGCAGCGCTTCGAGTTTTGTACCGGTCTTCCCGCCCTTAGCGGGCCGACTCGCACTCGATCCAGACGGATCCGACTGCGCCTTGACACGAGGGCTCGTCCAAATGCAGAAGCAGAGGGCCGCAC
>JAYTGR010000544.1:0-1519 GCA_043733205.1 Chthonomonadaceae bacterium | reverse complement strand
CGAGATGAACCTCGTCCTGATAGGTCTTTCGACCTTCGGCAGGCGCGCGCCGATACTGCTCCAGCAGGAAGGCAGCGAGTTTGAGGCCCTTCGGAGCGCTTTTCATCATCTTTACAGGGGAAGGCGGCCTGCCCGACTTTTCGGCTCTGGCGATCTCCTCTCGCATCCGCCGCAGGAATTCGACGCCCGGCTGAAACCGCCGCTGCGCCAGCCCGATCAGGTCGCGATAGAGCGCGCTTTCCGGCTTGATCTTCACCTCGATACACTGCGGCGCGGTGCGCTTGGGAAAGTGAACGACTTTGCCTTTTGCCTGGGCGAGCGCCTTCACGGTGGCGCGGCTGCGCTGGATTACCACGCTCTCCAAAACCCGGTTCAGAGCCTCGCTCGGGGTGTCCATGAGTCCCAGCGTCATCTGACCTTCAGGACTCTCGCTCGGCCGGTCGTTGTCCAGCAGGTTCGCATACTTCTTGATCTGATCGATGCTGTATCCGGCGATATTTCCGGCATCGTGCGTGACGAGGGCGAGCTGGTTGGAGATGTCCCGATAGGCCGTGTTGATGGGCGTCGCGGTCAGCAGGATCGTTCTCTTGCGCCCGCGATACGGCTTCACGATCTCCATGAGGTTCTTGTAGCGGGAGGCGCTGCTGGCACGGAAGTTGTGCGACTCGTCTACCACCAGGACATCGGCGCGTTCGAACAGCCGATGCACCAGTTCACGCTTCTCCTGCAGCTGCTGCGGCGTCTCCTCATCGGCGTTGCCGACAGGGTCGAAACCCAGTTCCGTCATCGGCACTTCAAAGATGCTGCCGAACGGCTGCCGGTACCGTGACAGAAAATTCTTGAGGTAGCCGTTCCACGAAGAGTCCATGATGCTTTTGGGCGCGATGAGCAGGACGTTCTGACCCTGCCGACAGAAATACTCCATCAGCGCAAGGGCGATGAACGACTTGCCCAGCCCGACACCGTCGCAGACCATGACGCCGTGCTGCTGCTCCAGAATACGCACGGCGCGCCGAAAGCCCTGCTCCTGGTGCGGATCGAGTGCGTCCAGGAGTTTCGTCCGGCCCAAAGTGGGCATGTCCGCCTCCTGCATCGCCCCCCAGGCATAGAGGGCTTTCAGGTAGATCACATACGGCTCGTACAGGTCGATCTGCCGCCGGATCTCCGCCAGGACATCTTCCGTCACGACGTCCTGCACCGCCTCCTCCCAGCGCGCGTCGAACCACGCGTCCAGCTGATCCGTCTGTTCGGGCGTCAGCTGCACATTGAGTTCGATGTTCTGCACCAGACCGGGGCGCGTAAAGTTGCCGCTGCCGATGACGGCCATCTGCTTCGGATAGATGTTGGGGCGGTCGATCAGGTAGGCTTTGGCGTGAAATTTCTTGGCGGTATAACAGCGCGCCTCGACTTTCCCGGCCTTGAACAGCGCTTCGATCTTCTTGAGGGGGGTGAGGTTGGGGAGGGTATCGCGCTGTGTCAGCAGGTCGGCATCGGAGCGCTGCCGCAGCATCTCCAACAG
>JAYTGR010000543.1:0-12016 GCA_043733205.1 Chthonomonadaceae bacterium | reverse complement strand
CCAGAAGCAGACCCGCAGAGCAGCCTATATTTCCTGATGATCGTCCTCTCCGTCCCTGTCTTCCACTTTATAGCGATAGGGCAGGCCCTTGATTTCCGTTGTGCTGGGTCTTCCCAGGGAGAGTGCAACTTTCCCGCCGAGCCTGATGTCATGTGGTTGGCAGAGACGCGAAGACCGTGCACTTTGCCTGCCGTGCAGGCGCTGCTGGAGACGATACGCGCCCTCTCGGAGGGAAACACGACCCTGGCGGATAATCATATACGCGAAGGCGTGGTGGTCAAACCCGTCATCGAGCGCAGCGATCCCAGGATCGGGCGCGCGGCTTTGAAATACGTCGGCGACTCCTGTCTGTTCTCTAAGAGCGCCGACCGCGACACGCACGACGTTTAACCACTGTTCTGCCTTGCGGCTATGGAGGTTCTTCCTTCTGTCACCACTCAACCCTGGCGAAAGCCAGGGTCATACACTAGAGTCTCCGCTCTCCGCAAGGCAAAACATTCTGGCTATGGCGGCGCTTCCTTCTCAAACCTTGTCTGTTAAACAATCCAGCGCCGCCGCTCTCCAGAAAAATAAGGATCATGAACAACAACACACTCTTCCTGCGCCGACGCAGTAAAATCTCTCTTCCGCCTGCGGACGGACACGCCCTGCTGCCCCGCATCTACATCGCTTCGGTGCTGAAGAACCTCGAAGCGCTGGGTTTCACCTTCTCCGAATCGCTGATCGAGGCATGCCGGTCTCTTTCCCTGGTGCAGCTGACCGCGCTCTATCAGGAGCTGATCGCCGCGCTGCAGCAGGCGAAGGGCGCGCATCGGCTCCACAAGCCGATGTATCCGAACTTCCCGGCGCAGGTGATGGCGATCAGCGAGGGCGAACTCTACCTCAACGCCATTCTGCACTACCTCACCGCAGGGCGCTATCTGCCGTTAACCGAGCGCAAGGAGCGGCTGCCGCTGCTCGATACGGTCGATCTGCAGATCCTCGATTTCGGCACACAGGAGGAGTTCGAGCGGCTGTTCGGGCAGATAGCCTCCTCGAACGCTTCTCTCTCCGAGCAGGACAAGGAAGACCTGACCTGGTTCGTGCAGGCCTACGGCTCCGAGATCGCTCCTCTGCTTCCGGATGCCATCCCCCAGAAGGAGAACATGGCGTTCGTGACGGGCCTTTTGATCGCGCATACCGACCGCGCACAGGAGTTCGCCGCTAAATTCTGCCGCACTGCGACCGACGTACTGCGTCTGGCCGTCGCGATGAGCGGCGGCGATGTCTCGCTGGCCGCTGCGGCCCGGTTCCGCAGTTTCAAACGGTCGGAGCGGGATCTGCTGCTGGGCCTTCTGAACCGCCTTCCTAACGTGATCGAAGATATGCTGCGGTGGAAAGGGCGCTGGATTCGGCTGGGCGAGCGCCTGCATCCCACGGAATACGGGAAGAAGTATCCGCAGGCGGCGGAAGCTTTCCGCATCCTGCGCAACGACGTTCCGGTGGCGACGTTCAACAGTCGGTTGGAGGCGGCGCTGGCAAAGAAGCAGGCGAAGGAAGCGGTCGAGCGTCTGCGTACACGTGCGGGCGATTTCGCGCGCCGTCTGGATCATCTGCTGCGCCTGGACGCAGACGCGTCGGAGTCTGTACTGGAGGCGTTCCGCGAGGTCTCCGATAAAGTCGCCACGCCGGTTCTGCTGCAGGTCCGACAGCATTTTCTGGGCCGCAGGAGCGCCGCTCCCTTGCGGGTGTTCTTTCCCAAAGGCAATCTGGCGAAGGCGCAGGCCGTCACCAACACGCTGCCCGAACTGCCTGCATCCGTGTGCAATCGTGCTGTCGCGCTCTGCGAGACGACGCTGATGGCGCGGTTTCGGACTCTGCCGCCGCTCGGCAGGGTCTATGTCGATACAGAGCTCGCGCGCTATCCGGTCCCGTTCTCTGGACGGTCTGCCTCGAAAGCGTTCCGCACCATCACACGCGGCAGCCGACTGCCTTTGCCGCCGAACTGCAGTGTCCTGCGTCTCTTCCTCTGGTGGAAGAACGGGGCGGATGTAACCGACATCGACCTGTCGGCCGCGATGTTCGACGCGGAGTTCGTGTACAAAGACGTCGTGAGCTACTACCATCTCAAGGGATATGGCGGCTGCCATAGCGGCGATATCGTGGATGCTCCGGAGGGCGCCAGCGAATTTATCGACATCACGCTGAACGAAGCGCGTGAGCAGGGCGTCCGCTATATCGTGATGAGCCTGAACAGCTACTCGGAACAGCCTTACTGCGACCTGCCCGAATGCTTTGCGGGCTGGATGGCGCGACAGCACGCCGAGTCCGGGGAGATCTACGAGCCGAAAACCGTGCAGAACCGACTGGATCTCACGGCGGACACCCGTATCGCGATTCCGCTCGTCATCGACATCGAGGCAGGCGAAGTGATCTGGTGCGACATGGCCCTGCGCCGCAATCCCCGCTGGCAGAACAATGTGGATGTCAATTTAAGCGGCATCTCCCTGACCCTGCAGGCGCTCACACACCTGAACAAGCCCAGCCTCTACGACCTGTTCCTGCTGCATGCCGCCGCGCGAGGCGAACTGGTCTGGTCACCCGAAGAGGCGGAAACGAGATTTACCGTGCAGGACGGCATCCAGTTCCGCCAGGACGAGATCGCCTCCGGTTATCTCCTGTAGGTCGGCCAATCCGGCTGCGTTCATCCGCAGGGAGGGCGTTGGCAATTGCATTGGATGCTCAGAGGATCGAGGTGAGGCGATTGGTGTCCAGGTCGGCGGCGATCAGGGCAAACTGCTCGAGGGCGGTCTGGAGGTCGTCCATGATTTCGGTCGCCAGCACGTCGGGTTCCGGCAGGCTGGCGCTGTCTTCGAGGCTTTCATCGCGCAGCCAGAAGATGTCCAGGCTCACCTTGTCGCGCTGGAGCAGCTCTTCGTAGGGATAGCTCCGCCAGCGGCCCTCGAGTGTCTCTGGGCTCCAGGCGGGCGTTCGGTCGTGACGGTTTTCGGGACGATAGCAGGCCACAAAATCGTCCAGATCGGCGCGTTTCAGCGGATTGGTCTTCAGCGTGAAGTTTTTGTTGGTGCGGAAATCGTAGACCCAGAGTGTTTTGGTCCAGGGCGTCTCCGAAGCGGGTTTGCGCTCGAAAAAGAGCACGTTGGCCTTCACGCCCTGCGCCCAGGCGATCAGCGTCTGCGGCTGATGAAAGGTGAAAACGGAGTGGCTGCGCGGGTCGGGATCGAGCGCGTTGGTAAAGCGTGTCTCAACTCCTGTACTCTGATACAGGAACGAAAGCGGACGCTGCCATGCGGGAAGCGCAGAGGGGAGACCGGCGCCGTATTTCTCCGTCTGCACCTCGACCCCTGTCAGCGTATCGCCTTCCTTCTTCGCCTCGATAATGCCGAGCGCCTTACGGTCGCCATACAGCAGATAGTCCGCTTCGCCGTGGCCCGAAGCGAACGGAAATTCACGCACGGCGATGCCACGCCCGGCGGTAAGGTTCAGGTCTTTCGTATCCTGAACCACCCACCCGGCGGCGAGCAGCTGCTGTTCGATCTGTTCTCTGGCTCTGTCTTCCGGAGTCTGTGGCATCTCAACCTAATCCGCAGCGAATCAATGTGTGACATTCAGTAAGTAACATTCAGTTCGCCAGACTGCCGCCCTATTCCTTTACTATAGCGATAGTACCAGTGCCATTCAGTTTTCGCCAGGGAACCGTCTTTGTGTCCGCGAAGGCGGACCTTCGGCCGCAGGCCCCTAGCGAAGGACTTTAGTCCATCGTGCTATGTGAACTCACAAAGGGAAAACTGAATGACCCTGCGATAGTACGGAGATGCGGAATGTCTGAACCACGATTTTCACGATGATGCGATGCGAGGATTAATCGGACAAAGGATTCGGGGCGGGGTCTGGCGTATTGCGGAGCAGGGAGGAACGCAGATGTTACAGGAGAGACGAGCGTTTGTGAGGAGCCTGTGTGTGGGAGGTCTGGCGATGGCGGCGGCAGGCACAGAGGCGGCAGACGCAGGGCAGAAGGCGGAGGGACCACAGGATGTGTGGCGGGTGCTCGCGCCGATCCGTGCCAAGTACGATCTGCCCGCACTGGCAGGAGCCGCCTACTGCAGGGGCCGCACGGTCGCGTCCGGGGTGACGGGCGTACGGAAGTACGGCGACCCGACACCCGCAGGCAGCGACGACCAGTTTCATATCGGTTCCGACACCAAATCGATGACGGCAACGCTGGTCGCGATGCTGGCGGAGGAGCATAAACTGGACTGGAAAGCGCCGCTCACCACCTATTTCCCGGAGATGCGCAGCACGATGGCCCCCGGACTGCGGAAGGTGACGCTGGCGCATCTGGCGTGTCAGCACAGCGGCATCACCGGGGAGAGCTGGCCGAAAGACCTCGGCTTCCAGGCGCTCCACGATCTGCCCGGCAGTTACCGGGCGCAGCGGCAGGTCTATGCGCAGCATATTCTGCAGGAGGAGCCGATCGCGCCGCCGGGCGCCAAATTCATCTATTCCAACCGCAACTTCGCGCTGCTGGGCATCGTGGCCGAGCGCATCGCGAACGAAGCGTGGGAAGAGCTGATCACCCGCAGACTGTTCAAGCCGCTCGGAATGAAGTCGGCAGGTTTTCAGGCGATGGGCACGCCGGACAGGATCGACCAGCCCTGGCAGCATAAGATGGACGGCGCGAAGCGCATCCCGATCGGACCCGGCAAATACAGCGACAATCCCGAAGTCATCGGTCCGGCCGGCACCGTTCACTGCTCCATTACGGACTGGCTGAAGTATGCAGCGGCGCATGCGCGCGGAGAGACCGGCGGCAGTGCGCTGCTCCCGGCCGAGACCTTCCAGTTTCTGCACACTCCCCAGTTCGGAGGCGAGTACGCCTTCGGCTGGTTCGTCACGCAGAGGCCGTGGGGCGGAGGGACCGTGCTCACGCACAACGGCAGCAATAACCAGAACTATTCGGTGGCATGGGTGGCTCCCCGGCGCGATTTCGCGGTCGTGGCCGCCACCAACCAGGCGGGAGGCGGCACCGAGGCCGCGTGCGATCAGGTCGCCGCCACCCTGATAGGAAGCTTTCTCACATGACTCAGACCGACATTTATGAAGTGCAGACGAAGGCGCATGGGCCGATGGGCGAACTGCCCCTGACGCCGGAGATGCTGCTCACCCGGCCGAGCGGCGATGTGTTCGCGCTCTCCCAGAACGCAGGGATGGGCTGGAACCCGAAAGAGCTGAACCGCGACGAGTTTCTGCTCCTCAGCACCCAGGGTGGAATTCGTGACGCCGATGGCAAACCGGTCGCGCTTGGCTACCATACCGGGCACTGGGAGGTCGGACTGCTGATGCACGCGGCGGCGGTGGAGATCGCCGCGCAGGGCGGACTGCCGTTCGCGGGGTACTGCTCCGACCCCTGTGACGGCCGCTCCCAGGGCACGACCGGGATGATGGACAGTCTGCCCTACCGCAACGACGCCGCCATCGTCTTTCGGCGCCTGATCCGCTCCCTGCCGAACCGGCGCGGCGTGCTGGGGGTGGCGACCTGTGACAAAGGGCTGCCTGCTATGCTGATCGCGCTGGCAGGCGTTCCCTTCCTGCCGAGCGTACTCGTGCCGGGAGGAGTGACCCTGCCTGCCGCAAACGGCGAAGATGCGGGGAAGATCCAGAGCGTCGGAGCACGGTTCGCGCATGGGCAGATCACTCTGAAAGAGGCGGCGGAACTGGGCTGCCGCGCCTGCGCCACGCCCGGCGGGGGCTGCCAGTTCTTCGGGACGGCGGCGACCGCGCAGGTCGTCGGCGAGGCGCTGGGGCTCTCCCTGCCGCACTCCGCGCTGGCTCCGTCCGGCCAGCCGATCTGGCTCGATGCCGCGCGCCGCTCGGCAGTCGCTCTGATGGGACTGCATGCGCGAGGGCTTACGACCCGCGACATCCTGACGGACGCCGCCGTGCGCAACGCCATGATGGTCCATGCCGCCTGCGGCGGCTCGACCAATCTGCTCCTGCATATTCCGGCCATCGCCCATGCCGCTGGACTGCGCCGCCCCACTGTGGAGGACTGGCATCGCATCAATCTCTCCGTTCCGCGCCTCGTCGATGTCCTCCCGAACGGCCCGACCGATCATCCGACCGTACGCCTGTTTCTGGCGGGCGGTGTGCCGGAGGTGATGCTGCATCTGCGCGAGAGGGGCCTGCTCGAACTCGGCTGCCTCACAGTGACCGGCCGCACCCTGGGCGAGAATCTGGAGGAGTGGGAGCGCTCTGAACGGCGCGAACGCCTGCGGGAACGGCTGCGCGATCAGGACGGCGTCGATCCCGATGACGTGATACTCAGTCCGGCACGGGCGAAAGAGCGCGGGCTGACTTCGACCGTGACCTTTCCGGTCGGCAACCTCTGCCCGGAGGGCGCTGTCATCAAAAGCACTTCGATCGATCCGGCTGTCGTAGACGCCGACGGCGTCTATCGCAAACGCGGGCGGGCGCGGGTCTTTACCACCGAGCGCGCCGCTATCGCCGCCATCAAAGCCGCCCATAACGATCCGGGAGAGCAGGCCGCAGACTCCGCTCAAACCGGCACACGCATTCGGCCCGGCGACGTGCTGGTGCTGATCTGTCGCGGCCCGATAGGCGCGGGGATGGAGGAGATCTATCAGATCACCTCCGCGCTGAAGTTTCTGCCCTGGGGCAAAACCGTCGCCGTGCTGACGGATGCGCGCTTCTCCGGCGTCTCGACCGGGGCCTGCATCGGCCATATAGGCCCGGAGGCGCTGGCAGGCGGACCCATCGGCAAACTGCTCGACGACGACCTGATCGATATCGTGATCGACCGCGGCAGCCTGGAAGGCAGCGTCAATCTCATCGGTCAGGGCGACACCGTGTTCGGCGCAGCGGAGGGCGAACGCGTGCTGCAGCAGCGCCAAAGCCGCTCCGACCTTGCGGCGGACCCCAATCTGCCGGACGATACCCGGCTCTGGGCGGCTCTGCAGGCGGTGGGAGGCGGAACCTGGGGCGGCTGCGTCTACGATGTCGATGCCATTGTCCAGCGTCTGCGTTAAAACCGCCTCAGGAATGCGCTCGAAACACGAGTCTTTTCGGAACAAACTCGTTCGGCTGTGCGTCAATACCAAAGACTAAGCGAGATGGCGAGCAGACAGTAGATAAATGGGTTTTATCGCCAGACCAAGAATTCGGATGAGGAGCGAAAGCAATGAACAAAGATAACTTCGGAAGCAACCTGGTATTTTTCCTGCTCGGTGCGGCGACGGGTGCGGCGGTCGCACTGCTCTATGCGCCCCAGGACGGTGAATCCACGCGCCGCTTGATCGTCGATAAGTCCAGCGAGTACCGCGACAAAGCGTCCGATGTGGCGTCCAACGTCGCGCAGACCGCCAAGGACAAATGGGATCAGGTTTCCGATCAGGCCCAGAGCGTTCTCAGCAAAGGGCAGTCCAAGGCGAACGACTTGATCGATTCGGCGGCCGACAAGGCGCATGCCGGTGTCAACAACGCGGGTTAACCCCGACCGCAATCGCGGCGGTTCCGCAGCACATTCAGACGGCGCGTCGGGAGAGGCTTTTCCTGGCGCGCTGTTGTTTGCACGATGCGCCTTCGAACCGAAACGGTTCCAAAGGTAAATTTAAGGAGACATTCATGCAAGAGGTACCGGCCGTTTGGGTTTGGGCATCCTGTATCTATTTCGTCGTCAGTATTATCTGGTCGGTCGTTCTGGTCGTCGGCATGGTGAAACTCTATCAGAAGGTGATGCCCGTGCTGACGGAAGCGCGGACGCAGGTGAAGCGAGTCAGCAGTCAGGCCAAAGGCGTGGCCATGAAGGCATCCAATACCGCCAATCTCGTTCATGTTCACACCCAGAACCTGATTGGGAACGCCAACAGCACCGGTTTCCAGGTGACAAGCAAGGCGCGGAGCGTCGGGGCCGCCCTGACGGGCCTACTGGTCGCGGCGCGCGTCATAAACTTCGTCCGCAAAGTCTTTTAAGCGCTCAGGAACAGAAGCCGCTCCCTTCCATAGGAGCGGCTTCTCTCAAATTTGCATCCGACCGGGAGAATTTTTGAACTTATTCTCCAATAGGCCGTCTGGATATATTGTGAGGATCGCATGGCTGCTCCTGACCCAATCGACTTGTGTCGCAGAAAGGAGACCGTGATCCGATATGTCGGATAGAATGCTGCCGGTTCGAGGGGACACGTCGATTCCTTCGAACCCAGGAACAACGCTTTTTGCGGCAGGCTGGGGCCTGCTGGCTGCCTATCAGCTGCTGAATGGACTGTTTGTGACCCATTCCGTGCGGTTCATGGTGGTCGGTCCGATGGCGCTGCTGATGGTGTGGGCGACGCTGGAGAGAAAACGCTGGGGACGACTGGCTCTGCTCGGGATGAGCCTGACGGTACTGGTCCTCTGTTTGGTGGGAGCCCGGCTGGCAGACGTCACGGGGGCGGATGGCCTGCATGCTACCCTCAATTTCTTTGCCGCCTCTCCGGGCGGATTAGGCGCGATGCTGCTGGTGGCGGTGTGGACGGTCTTCTGGATGCGCCGTTCGGCCATTGTAGCGGAGTTCGAGCAGGGCAAACGCGCCGGGCTGTGCGCCGGTCAAAGCGCCATCGCGCTGGCCCTGGTGGGAGCGTGGGCCTTGATGCTGATAGTGCCCTCCCGTGCCTCCGCGCACAAGAGCCACACGGCCCTTGCACACAAAACCGCTCCGGTCCCTCAGTTCCGTATTGCGTCCCCTGCGGCCAGCAGCCGCATCGTGCGTTCTGCCGCTTCGCCCAGCAAGCGGTAACCCTCCTGCATAGCCTCCTCGACGCTGAGAGGTCCCGGAACGATACTCAGCGCGGCGGTCAAGCCTTCCGGACGCAGCAGCTCCTCCGCTCCTTCTGCCACGCTTCCTGCCAGCGCTACGACCGGCACTCCTGCGGCCCTCGCCCTCCGTGCCACGCCTGCGATGACTTTGCCCCGCGCCGTCTGTCCATCGATCCGGCCCTCTCCTGTCAGCACCAGATCGCAGCCTGCCAGCAGAGCATCGAACCCGGTCACTTCCAGCGCCATCTCGATGCCCGTCTGGAGGCGACCGCCGCAGAAAGCCATCAGGCCCGCGCCAAGCCCCCCTGCCGCCCCCGCACCGGGCTCCTCCGCAAAGGAGCGGCTGAACGTCCGGCGCAGGACAGAAGCGTAGTGCGAGAGCGCAGCATCGAGTTCCAGAACCTGAGCGGGCGTCGCACCTTTCTGCGGACCGTATACGAATGCAGCTCCCTCCGGCCCGCAGAGTGGATTGTCCACATCACAGGCGACGATTACCTCCAGTCCGGCGGGAATCCGACTGCCGTCGATCTCGATGCGGTCGAGACGGGCGAGTGCGCTCCCGCCGGGGGGAAGCTCTCGGCCCTCCGTGTCGAGGAGACGAAAGCCGAGTGCCTGCGCCATGCCCGCGCCGCCGTCATTGGTCGCGCTGCCACCGATACCGACCAGAAGCCTGCGGCAGCCCGCCTCCAGAGCCTGCTGCATGAGCTCGCCTGTCCCCCAGGTGGAGGCGTGGAGCGGATCGAACTCCTCGGGGCGCAGCAGACGCAGCCCCGATGCCTGCGCCATCTCGATGACGGCGGTATCGCTCTGCTGTCCTCCCAGTCTTCCCCAGGCAGCCCTGACCGGCCTGCCAAGCGGATCCCGCACCACACCCGCATGCAGACTGCCTCCGGTCGCTTCCACAAGCGTCTCCAGCGTGCCGTCGCCGCCGTCCGCCAAAGGCAGACAGATGGTCTCGTATGGCCCCGCCCGCGCCACGCCTTCCGCCATGGCACGGGTGGCATCGCTCGCGGTGAGGCTGCCTTTGAACGCATTGGGGCAGAGCAGAATACGCCGCAAACGAGACGTTACAGACATAGCAAAACGGTTCCTTCCCACATGGGCTCGCTCACGCCCCGACGATTTCAAAATAGTGGGCGAAGAACGCAGCCGGATCGACCTGGGCTGCGACCAGATGCGGCTTTGGGGCGCCGGGCAGAGGCAGCTGTTTGAGCATGCCGGGCAGTTCGCAGGCAGGCTGGCGCAGCAGATAGGCCAGCGCGACCGCATCGTCTATATCGGAACCGATGTCTGTATCGAGCAGGATAGGTATTCTGTCCACAAGAGTTCTCCTCTGAAAAGGATGTTCGATGCAGAGGGCGCGTCTCCCTGCTCCGATGTCGGTTTCGCGTTTGTACGAGCCTTATCCCTGCGAACAGCAACTCTTGCAGGGGAACGGGCGGGCGTTCGCGAAATGAGGGTCAATGGAGTGAAGGAGAGTGAGCGATGAAAATCACCGACGTGAAAGTGATTGTGACGTGTCCGGGGCGGAACTATGTGTTCGTCAAGGTGATGACCGACGTTCCGGGCCTGTATGGGGTGGGCGAAGGCACGCTCAGCGGCAGCGAACCGATTGTGGCAGAGGCCATTCGCCACCTGAGCCAGCTGCTCATCGGACGTGACCCGCAGCGTATCGAAGACACCTGGCAGCTGCTCTATCGACAGGGCTACTGGCGCGGCGGACCGATCTTCATGGCAGCCATCGCGGCCATCGACTTCGCGCTCTGGGACATCAAGGGCAAACAGGCCGGCCTGCCCGTCTACCAGCTGCTGGGCGGCAAAGCGCGGGACGGCGTGATGTGCTACAGCCACGCGAGCGGGCGCGACGTCGTCGAGTGCGAGGACAGCGCGCGCAGACTGATCGAGCGCGGCTTCAAGGTCGTGCGCTGTCAGGTCGGCGTCTATGGGGGCGCAGGCGTCCTTGGCTCGAATCCGCCGATCACACCCGGAACGCCGCCGGAACAGATCTACGAGCCGACACCCTATCTGCTCTCCGTGCCTAAGATTTTCGAACACATGCGCGCCAAACTCGGCATGGAGATCGAACTGTTCCACGACGCGCACGAGCAGCTGCAGCCCATCGAGGCGGCGCGGCTGGCGAAGGAACTGGAACCCTACCGCCTGTTTTTCCTCGAAGACCCGATGATGCCGGAACACCGGGAGAGCTGGCCGATCCTGCGCGCCGCCTCCACGACGCCCCTCGCCATCGGCGAAATCATCACCTCGCGCTGGGACTGTCTGCCGCTCTTCGTCAATAAATGGATCGACTTCATCCGCATCAAACCGCTGCATGTCGGCGGCCTGACGGAGGCGCGCAAGATCATGGTACTGGCCGAACCTTACAATGTCCGCAGCGCCTTTCATGGCGCCGGGGACATCGGGCCAATCGCACAGGCCGCCAGTGTCGCCCTGCAGTCCGTCATCCCCAACTTCGGCGTCCAGGAGTGGACCCGCTATCCTGAACCAGCCTACGAGGTCGTCTCGGGCGTCTGTAAGATGGAGAACGGTTTCGTCCACCCCAACGAAGCGCCCGGCTTTGGAATGGAGATCGATGAAGAGAAAGCGGCGCAGTATCCTTACCAGCGCGCCTATATGCCCCTCGTCCGCCGAGCCGACGGCTCGATGCACGTCTACTGAAAGAAAATGGAAAAATGGACACGTTTCTGCGCTTGAAAATGTGGTTTGCAGCCGAGTTCAGCATCCGTGAAGAGATCATAACGCCTGAGTCTACGCTGAATGATCTCTTCTGGGAGAAACAGGGTACCCCGCCGGACTCGATGGATATTGTGGAGCTCGTGATGGGGTTCGAGGAGGACTTCAAAATCGAGCTTTCGGAAAACGAGATCGACAGCGCCTCCCCATTTCTGTTGGAAGGGGATTCGACCGTCCAGCAGATCGTGGATCTCATCGATAAAAAGTCGCGTGGTCAGTAAGCCGGAACCAGGGCAGTCCGCAGGGACAAAACGCCCTCAAGGGAGAGGTGAAACGAATGAGTCTCACAGCAGAGCAGGTGCAGGAGTTTCGGGAAGAGGGCGTGCTGGCGGCGGAAGGGGTGCTGACAGACGACGATCTGGCTCCTGTCATCGCGGAGTATACGGCGTGGATCGACAGGCGGGCGCAGGAGCTGCAGGCAGGCGGCAGACTGACGGACCTGTGCGAAAGCGAG